>JAJUHM010000556.1 GCA_029279925.1 Aquabacterium olei | reverse complement strand
ATGCTGCTCGCACTCACCGTCGTCGCAGTCCGGACAGACCCAGCGCCAACGGGGCTGCGAGGCCTGCAGCGCCGCACGACGCGGGCCGTCCAGTTCATGCGCGATAAGAGCCAGCGCCTGGGCCACGCGGGCCTCGCCCTGCCCGGTGACCACGGCATGGGCAGCCTGCATGCGCCACAGCGCGGCCCGCACAAGCGCGTCCACCGGCTCGCGGACATGGTCCCCGTCACGCTGGAGGCCGTCGGACACCCACGCCAGATCGAGCCCGGTCAGCAAGGTCAGGCTGGCCTGCGCATGGGCCTGCTCGGCCATCGGGTACAGCGAGCGGTCGTCGAACAGGTACTCGCTGTAGACGGCCGTCATGAGGGCCGTCGTGTCGGCCAGAACCACATCGTGCTGCTGGGCTGCGGCGAAGATGCGGGCGGTCTGCTCCTCGGCAATGTGACGCTGCTCGTGTGGCTGAGGGGTACGCCCCGTCTGCTCGCACCACAGCCGCAGGTACTCGGGCACCACCACGGCATCACGCCCGGCACCCTGAAGCCGACGGGCCAGCTCCTGCGCGAGTGTGGTCTTGCCCGTGCTCTCGGCGCCGACCAGTGCAAACACGAGCCCGCTCATGCGACGCGCTCCTTCAGACGCTGTCGCCAGGCATGCCAGCCCACCAAGGAGAGCACGGCAAACACCCCATACAGCAGCACCGTCAGCCACAGCTGCTTGAGCGCGAACAGGCCCATGCTGGCGATGTTGACCACGAACCAGCAAGGCCAGTTCTCCACCAGCTTGCGCGCCAGCAACCACTGGCCGATGAGACTCAGTGCCGTGGGGAAGGCATCGGCGTAGGCCACGTCCGAGTCGGTCACGTGGTGCAGCATCCAGCCCAGAACAGGCCACAGCGTCAGCGCGAGCAGCACCGTCCAGAGACGAGCCGACCGCGTCTGGGTGTGGACGCCGGCGTCTGCCTGCCCTCGTGCGGGATCTCGGGCCCAACGCCACCAGCCCCAGGCCGACATGGCGATGAAGACCCCTTGCAGGCAGGCTTCGCCATACAGGCGAGACCGGGCAAACAGCAGACCGTACAGCGCCGAACTCGCCATGGCCAGCGGCCAGCCCGCCACATGCACGCGCAGGTTGCACGCCACCATGGCAATCGACAACAGGAAAGCCAGCGCCTCGAGGCGGCTGGTGGCCACGGCGCCCACGGTGAACCAGGGCAGCAACCACGGGTCCACCCAGGCCAGGTTGTCAGCCCACCACGCCGCGTTCATGCGAAGAAAGAAGCGAAGCGATCAGGGCCGGGCCGGCACCGCGGGCGGTGGCGCCACCTGCGGCAGCTGGCTGGTGAGCTGGACGTAGATCTCGTCCGGCTTGACCATGCCGAGCTCTGTACGGGCCTTTTCCTCGACCATCTCCAGCCCCTCCTGCAGGTCGCGGACTTCGGCGGCGAGCTGTTCGTTGCGGGCCGTGGCCTCGGCATTCGCTTTCTGCTGCACCCGCAGTTCACTGCGCAGCGAGGACACGCGCGGCACGCCACCCTTGCCGAACCACAACTCGGCATGCACCACGGCCAGACAGACCAGGAGAAAAACGGTGGCGAAACGCATGGTGAAAGCTTAACAGATGGTGTCCTGCCGGCAGCCCCGCCCTGCCCCTGGCCGACGCCGCCCAACGAAAAAAGGCTCCCGAAGGAGCCTTCTTGCAGCGTGGTACCGGCAGCGTACAGGCGAAGGGCTTGAGAGCCCGGCCCGCCCGTGTACGGATCAGCGCAGGTTGTAGAACGCGCTGCGGCCCGGGTACACGGCCACGTTGCCGAGGTCTTCCTCGATGCGCAGCAGCTGGTTGTACTTGGCCATGCGGTCCGAACGGCTCATCGAGCCGGTCTTGATCTGGCCGGCGTTCAGGCCCACGGCGATGTCGGCGATGGTGTTGTCTTCGGTTTCGCCCGAGCGGTGCGAGATCACGGCGGTGTAGCCGGCGCGCTTGGCCATCTCGATGGCGGCGAACGTCTCGGTCAGGGTGCCGATCTGGTTGATCTTGATGAGGATGGAGTTGGCGATGACCTTCTCGATGCCTTCCTTCAGGATCTTGGTGTTGGTCACGAACAGGTCGTCACCCACCAGCTGCACT
>JAJUHM010000555.1 GCA_029279925.1 Aquabacterium olei | reverse complement strand
GGAGATGAAGGCGGTGTAGTGGGGCTTGCCGGTGCCCATCAACTCGTTGAGGGTCGCCTCGGCATCGTACGAGGTGGCGACGATCTTCGACTTGGGCCACCGGCTGGAGACCAGGCCGGTGGCACGGTACAGGAAAGTCATCAAGATGTTCGGGGCCTCAGGGGCGCGCAGTGTAAGCCGCCGTCCTGCGCGGCGGTCTGTTCGAGCTCAAGCTTGACCGGCTCGAGGGTCATTCGTCGTCACCGCCCAGCACGGAGCCCAGCAGGCCGCCGCTGGCAAAGCCACCCAGCATGGAGCCTTCTTCGCGCGAGCCACCGCGCTGCGGTGCCGCAGCGAAGATCCGCGATGCCAGGCGGGACAGCGGCAGGCTCTGCAGCCAGACCTGGCCAGGTCCGCTCAGACGCGCCAGGAACAGGCCCTCGCCCCCGAACAGCGCCGTCTTGATCTTGCCGACATACTGGATGTCGAAGTCCACGCCCGGGGTGTAGGCCACGACGCAGCCGGTGTCGACCAGCAGGGTTTCGCCCGCCTTCAGTTCACGGCGCACAACGGTGCCGCCCGCGTGCACGAAGGCCATGCCGTCGCCTTCGAGCTTCTGCATGATGAAGCCTTCACCGCCGAAAAAGCCGGTTCCCAGCTTCTGCTGGAGCGCAATGCCCAGCGACACACCACGCGCCGCGCACAGGAACGAGTCCTTCTGGCAGATCAGCGTGCCGCCGAGCTGACGCAAGTCCATCGGCAGGATCTTGCCGGCGTAGGGCGCTGCGAACGCGACGCGCCGCTTGCCACTGCCCTGGTTGGTGTACACGGTGGTGAAGAGGCTCTCGCCCGTGATCAGGCGCTTGCCTGCACCCAGCAACTTGCCGAAGAAGCCGCCGCTCTGCTGAGCTCCGTCGCCGAACACGGTGTCCATCTCGATGCCCGCGTCCATGAACATCATGCTGCCTGCTTCGCCAATGGCGGCCTCGCCGGGGTCGAGTTCCACCTCGACAAACTGCATCTCGGCGCCCTTGATCTCGTAGTCCACCACGTCCATGGCCATGCTGGTGCTCCTTTGCTCTCGAATCTGTGTCACGACAATGTGTACTCCGGGGGCCATCCCGTGACGGCCCCAGGAAACGGAGGGGGTCCGCGGCATGAACGCGCCCGCACAATCGGGCGACGGCGTCATGTCATTTCGGACAAGCGCCGATTGTGGCCGAGAACCATGAACGCTTTCATGACCACGGGAAACCTGTCTTCCCTCATCGTGTTCCTGACATGGCCCTGACCCTGCATCTGCCCACCCTGACGCTCGTGGCGTGCCTCGTGCTCACGACGGCCGCCGGGCTGATGACGTTCATTGGCCTGACCCAGCGCGTCTACCGCGGGTTCTGGTGGTGGGTCACCGCACAGTGGCTGACGGCGCTCAGCCCGGTCTGCCTGCTGCTGCACACGTGGGAGCCCTGGATGCTGCCCCTGTCCGTGCTGCTCGCCCTGCAGTGGCCCCTGATGATGCTGGCCGGTCTGCGCCGCTTCCACGCGCGGGTCCGCTTTCCGCTGCCGGGCTGGATGGACGCGCTGCTTCCTGCTGCGGGCACCTTCGCCTATGCCATGGTGTGGTCCCACAACCCGCACGACGTGGCCGCCCGGGTCGCCGTGTTCAGCCTGTTCAACGTGGGCGGCTACGTGTACGCGACATGGCACGTCCAGGCCATTCCGGGCTGGAAACGCAGCCGGCATCTCAAGACCGTGCTGCTCTTTCTGCTGGGCGGCGCCCTGCTTCAGACCCCCCGGCTGCTGACGGCCATGAGCAACTGGGGGCTTCCCCTCCGCGACCCGAACCATATCCAGCAGCCGGCCGTGCTGCTGGGCCTGGTCGTCGCCGTCATGGTGTCCGTCTACATGTGCCTGCTGCTGACCTACGAGCGCACCGAGCAGGAGTTGCTCGACTCGCACCGGCAGCTGCGCGAGATGGCCGACATCGACATGCTCACCCAGGTGCCCAACCGGCGCCACTTCAACGACATGGCCGCCCGGGCGTTGCGGCTGGCGTGCCCGGGACAGACCACCCTGATGCGCTTCGACGTCGACCACCTGCGCCAGTTCAACGAGCAGCATGGCCACGCAGCAGGCGACGAGGCCT
>JAJUHM010000554.1 GCA_029279925.1 Aquabacterium olei | reverse complement strand
GGCATGCTGCCCGGGCTCCACGGCCGCCCCGGCGTCCAGCCCTCGGGCGGGCGGCGCATGGCGAGCGCCCCGTGCCTCCTGGTCCGTGCCGCCTGGCGCCAGGCGCCCCGTGGCCGGCACGTCGTCACCGGACGCCACTGGGGACGGGGGCGGGAACGGCGCCGTTTCGCCTCCCTCGCTCCACAGGCCCAGTTGCATCGGTGCGTCCTGCTTCAATGGATCTCCCCCATGTGCGTGGCGACCGGACCGTCCTCACCATTGGCCTGCCGGTCGCGCAGGACCAGGAAGTCGGCGAACGCAGAGAGGTCGGGATGGATGGTGAGGTCCGGCACGCGGCGCCTCAGATCGTGCAGGTCGCCTTCCAGCATGGTCGCTGCCTGCCCCGTTCGGACAAGATGCGGCTCGCAGCCCACGGACTGCGCTGCCAGCACGTCACGCGGCAGGTCGCCCACCATCGGCACACCGACCAGATCGCAACCGAAGCGCTGGCCGATCATCTGGAACAGCCCCGGCATGGGCTTGCGACACGTGCACTGGTCCTCCGGGGTGTGGGGGCAGAAGAACACGGCCTCCACGCGGCCACCGACACGCGCCAGCATCTGGTTCATCTTGGCGTGCATGGCATTCAGCGCGACCATGTCGAACAGCCCGCGCCCGATGCCGGACTGGTTGGTCGCCACGACCACATGCCATCCCGCGTGGTTCAGGCGGGCAATGGCCTCCAACGAGCCGGGCAACGGCACCCACTCCTCGGGCGACTTCACGTAGTCCTCCCGTTCGTGGTTGATCGTGCCATCGCGATCGATGATGACCAGCTTCATGCCCGCTCCCGGATGTACCGCGCGCCCACCCAATCAGGCCGCCAGTCTCGAGAGGTCCGCGACCCGGTTCATGGCGGCATGCAGCGTGGCCAGCAGGCCCAGGCGGTTGGCCTTCAAGGCAGGATCGTCGGCATTGACCATCACACCGTCAAAGAAGGCATCCACAGAGGACCGGAGCGCTGCCAGCGCCTGCAGGGAAGCAGTGTAATCACCTTGCTCGAAGGCTGCATCCGCCTTGGGGGCAGCCGCCTGGAGCGCCTCGTGCAAGGCGGCTTCTGCCGGTTCCTTCAACAAGCCGGTGTCCACGCGCGCCTCCACGGCCGCCTCGGCCTTTTTCAGGATGTTCCCCACGCGCTTGTTGGCAGCCGCCAGCGCTGCCGCCTCGGGCAACGCCGCGAAGGCACGCACGGCCGCGAGGCGGCGAGGCACCTCGGACAGGCGCACCGGCTGCAGGGCCAGCACGGCATCGACTTCCTGCGCGCTGTAGCCTTGCTCGCGCAGCGACACGGCCAGACGGTCTGCCATGAAGGCGAGCAGCGCCTCACAGGGGTTGGTGATGAGGTCGCCGAACACCGGCACCACGGCCTCCAACAACGCCGGCAGGTCCAGCGGCAGGTTTTTCTCGATCAGGATGCGGATCACCCCCAGCGCATGACGGCGCAGCGCGAACGGGTCCTTGTCCCCGGTCGGGAGCTGGCCGATGCCGAAGAGGCCGACCAGCGTCTCGAGCTTGTCGGCCAGCGCCACCACGGTGCCGGTGTGGGTGCGCGGCAGGCTGTCGCCCGCAAAGCGCGGCTTGTAGTGGTCCTCGATCGCGATGGCCACGCCGTCGCGCAGGCCCTCGTGGCGGGCGTAGTACCCACCCATGATGCCTTGCAGTTCCGGGAACTCGCCCACCATGTCGGTCAGCAGGTCGACCTTGGCCAGGCGGGCCGCCTCCTGGGCCTTGCTGTCCAGCACATCGAAATGGTCCTTGTCGTCCACCGTGAACGGCAGCGTGCCAAGCCGCAACTGGTTGACGATGGCATGCGCGATGGCGCGCACGCGCTCGGCGCGCTCACCCTGGGTTCCGAGCTTGTTGTGGTACACCACCTTGCCCAGCCCCGGCACGCGGGAGGCCAACGTCTTCTTGCGATCCTGGTCGAAGAAGAACTTGGCGTCTGCCAGGCGGGGGCGCACAACGCGCTCGTTGCCCTCGATGATGGCGCTCGGGTCGGACGGATGGATGTTGCTGACCAACAGGAACTGATGGGTCAGCTTCCCTGCGGCATCCAGCAGCGGGAAGTACTTCTGGTTGGCCTTCATCGTCAGG
>JAJUHM010000553.1 GCA_029279925.1 Aquabacterium olei | reverse complement strand
AGCATCGCTTCGCCGCTGCTGGCGCTGTCGGCGTTCATGGCCTTGAAAGGCGTCGCAATGGCGGGGTCATAGTGCAGGACCAGCCCGACGCCGTCGGGCGCCGGACGCAGGAGAGGCTGCGACAAGGCCAGCCATTCCTCGGGGGTGTGCGGACCGAAGCCTGTCGAGATGCTCCAGAGGTACTCGGCGGCCTGCTGTTCGCTGTCGAAGTGCAACGGCTTGCCGAGGTAGTCGCCAATGCGGACCAGCGCTTCATGTCGAAGACGCGGCCCCACATCGTTGAGCACCAGCCTGCGGTAGCGCACGCCGGAGACGTCGGGCGGCACGCTGGACAAGGCCATGCCGATGAGCCCGCCCATGGAGGTGCCCACCCACTCGATGTCCATCGGGCTCTGTACGCCGAGTTGCTGACGGAGGTGTTGCAGCAGCACCACCATGTCGGACGCGTAGGTGAACACCTGGTACCCGGCGGGATCAGCCAGCCAGTCGGAGTGGCCGCGCCCGACGACATCCGGGCAGATCACCTGGTGGGACTCGCTCAGCGCGCGGGCAAGCACGTCGAAATCCCGCCCCTGTCGGCTCAGCCCGTGCACACAGATCAGCACCCGCTCGTTGCGCGGATCGCCCCAGCGCCAGTAGGCCATGCGATGCGTCTGCGCATCGGTGCGGCTCGCACCGGGGCAGGTCACGTACTCGAGCACGGGTTGGGTTTGCGCTTGCGTCATGGTGCAGGGGTTCTGGAATCAGATAATGGGCCGACTGACATACATTGTGTTTGTACTTGCCAACAGGAGGCCCGAGATGTTGAAAGGAAAAACCGCCCTCGTGACCGGATCCACCAGCGGCATTGGCCTGGGGATTGCCGAAAAGCTCGCAGCACAGGGCGCGCACGTCATTCTGAACGGGTTTGGCGATGTGGACGGCCCGAAGGCCGCGGTCGCGGCGGCCGGGCAGGCACACGGGGTCCGCGTGGGCTTTCATGGAGCCGACATGTCCAAGCCCGCAGAGATCGCGGACATGATGGCCTATGCAGAGCGCGAGTTCGGCGGCGTGGATGTTCTGGTCAACAACGCCGGGATCCAGCATGTGTCCCCGGTGGAAGACTTTCCGATCGAGAAGTGGGATGCCGTGATCGCCATCAACCTCAGTTCGGCCTTCCACACGACGCGCCTGGCCATCCCTGGCATGCGCGCCAAGAACTGGGGACGGGTCATCAACCTGGCCTCGGTCCACGGACTGGTCGGATCGGCGGGCAAGTCGGCTTATGTCGCGGCCAAGCACGGCGTCGTCGGCCTGACCAAGGTGGTCGCGCTGGAGACGTCCACCACCGGCATCACGGTCAATGCCATCTGCCCGGGATGGGTGCTGACGCCCCTGGTGCAGAAGCAGATCGATGACAAGGCCGCCCGCGAAGGCATCTCGCTGGCCGAGGCGCAGAAGGGCCTGCTGGGAGAGAAGCAGCCTTCCCTGCAGTTCGTGACCCCCGCGCAACTGGGCGATCTGGCGGTGTTCCTGTGCTCGTCGGCGGGCGACAACATCCGCGGCGCCGCGTGGAACATGGACGGAGGCTGGGCGGCTCAATAATCGGGCATGCCCCTGCACCCTGCCACGCCGGGCCGCGCATCGGAAGGTCGCGCGCCGGGCGTCCCCTGCTCTCCGTCGCACGACGATCTCTGTCACGACGAGGCTGGCGCCTCGGCGCGGGCCCGCGAGGTCTTCCTGGCGGGCAATGGCCTGCCGGGACGCTGGCGGGGCCGCGACCGCTTCGTGGTCCTGGAAACCGGCTTTGGTCTGGGCCACAACTTCCTCACTGCCTGGCTGGCCTGGCGGGAGGATCCAGATCGCTGTGACGAGTTGGTGTTCATCTCGGTCGACAGGCACCCGCTGAGCCGCACCGCCCTCGCGGACGTGCATGCCGACAAGAATGCGGCCACGTGCGACCTGGCGGAGCGCCTGCAGGCCGCCTGGCCACCCCTGACGGCAGGCTGGCACAGCCTCGATTTCGACGAGCCCCTCCTGCGGCGCGCACCCGAAGCGCGCTGCCCTCGGGTGCGCCTGCAACTCGGTCTGGGGGACGTTGCGCGGTTGCTGCCGGCCCTGCTGGCCCGGATCGACGCGTTCTTCCTGGATGGGT
>JAJUHM010000552.1 GCA_029279925.1 Aquabacterium olei | reverse complement strand
TCTTGGGAAAGGTCTTCAGGCCGCTCCAGTCTTGCAAATGAGAATCGTTCGCATTAAAGTGCGACGCAATGCAAGGAGATGACCCGATGTGCGACACCCCTCGCCGCTTGTTCGACTTTCTGGGGGGGCGCCCGGCGCAGCCGGCTCCCGAGTCGGCGCTGGCCGTCCAGGCCATGTCGCTCGCGCCCGCCTCGCCGACGCCCGCTGATGCAGGGCGAGGCTCTCGCCGGCGCCGCATCTGGGAACTGGAGGCGACGGCCCATTGCCCGGTGGTGGGGGTGTGCCTGCCCATCCCCAGCCTCCATCAGTTGGCCGCCCGGTTGCTGAAGGGCACGCCGTGGGCCGATGAGTACGAGTTGCACTGCACGGTGGTGTCGGCCTGTCGGCAGCGCGGGCCGCTCTCCGAAGCCGTTCAGAAGGACCTGGATCGCCGGCATCAGCTGGCGGTGCGTCAGGCGGCGCAGTGCAAGGACGAGCTGGCCTTGCAGCGCTGGTGGCGCGCGGCCTGTGTCGGTCCGCGTCTGGCAGAGGCCCTGTGGGCCACCCTCACGCACCCACGGTGCTCGCCCGACCTGGCCTACAAGGTGCTGGGCTACGTCCACATGGTGCAGCATCAGGTCGGGGCGGCGACCCGCGTGGACCAGGCGCGCTTCGATGCGTTGCAGGCGGACCATGCCGAACTGCAGCGGGCGCACCAGGCCGTGCTGCAGCGCCAGCAGGATCAGGCAGCGCAGCAGGCCCGACGCATCGATGCCCTGGAGCAGACGGTGCTGCAATTGCGCGCCGAACTCATCGCCCGCGACACGGCCCTGGCCCATGTGCGCGACGAGCGCGATCGCCTGGCGCAGGCCCATCCCGACCTGCCCGCCCGCGAGGCCCTGGTGCGTGAGCGTCAGGTGCAGGCTGAGCGCCTGCAGACCTTGCAGCGTGAGGTGCACCGTTTGACCGAGCAGGCGCAGCGCATGAGCGAGCGGGCCCGCCTGGCCGAGGCGGCCCAGCGGACGGCGGTTGCGGAGGGGCCCGTGGATGCGCCCGTCCATTGGTTGCCTCAGGGCGCCTTGTCGAAGCGGGCGGTGCTGTGCGTGGGGGGGCGCCCGGCCAGTGTGCCGGCCTACCGTGAGCTGGTGGAGCAGACCGGCGGCCGCTTTCTGCATCACGATGGGGGAGACGAAGACAGCCCGCAGCGGCTCGACGCGACGCTCGCGGCGGCCGATCTGGTGATCTGCCAGACCGGCTGCGTCAGCCATGGCGCCTACTGGCGGGTCAAGGCGCACTGCAAGCGCACCGGCAAGCCGTGCCTGTTCATCGACACGCCCAGCAAGTCGGCCCTGGCCCGCGCGCTGGAAGAGGCTTGCGTCGTGGACAAGACCCCGTCCGCATGAGTGAGTTGCACTTGATAATCATTCGCATTTATAGTGCGTACGTCGTGCCAGCCAGCCGCCGCCAGCCGGTCAACGCATCCTGCCCGATGTCGGGCCCTGGAGTCGTTCATGTTCCGTCGATCTGATCGCCGCGTGCCCCCCGGCCGCTTGCCCGTGCGCGCGGCCCGGCGGACCAACTGGGTCGAGGCCTTGCGCTTCTGGTTGCCGTTTGCCGCCGTCGTGCTGGCAGTGTGGCTGACCGTGCCGGTCCACGCGACACCATGACGCGCAGGGGCCGCGCCGGGGTGTCCACCTGGTCCGGCCTCACCGAGGCCGGCATGAGCCCTTGCCTCCATGTCTTTTCTCCGATCCGGTCGCGTCGCCGCGGCCCCGAGCCATCTTGTTCTGGCGGCCCTGATGGCCGCCATTCCCCCCACGGCCTGGGCGCAGGCCACTCCGGCTGCGGCCGAGACGGCCACCTCCGTGGAGGGCGTGTCCGTGTCGGCCCGCAGGGAGGACGCCCCCACGGAACACCGCGACAGCTATCGCGGGGGGCGTTCGCGCACGGCCACCGGGCTGGCACTGACGGCACGGGAAACGCCGCAGGCGACCAGCACGCTCACGCGCGCCCAGTTGGACGACTTCGGCCTGACGTCGGTCAACGATGCGCTGGCGTACGCCGCCGGGGTGACCGTCGAGCGTGTCGAAACCGACCGGACTTACTACACGGCGCGCGGCTTCGACGTCGACAATTTCCAGCTTGATGGCGTCGGGC
>JAJUHM010000551.1 GCA_029279925.1 Aquabacterium olei | reverse complement strand
GCCGCGTTGCTGTTCGATCAGGTACTGCGTGAGGCTGATGCGTTTGGTCATGGGTTGGTGGGGTGGGTAAGAAAAAGGATTTCGCGCTCAGTCCTGCAGCGCACGGGTGACGATTTCGCGCACGTCGTCGGACAACTCGGGGCGGGCCGCCACGCGGCTGATGGCCTCGCGGGCCGCCGTGCGGTAAGGCTCGGCCAGGCGGCGCCAGTGGTCGAGCGCCCGCGCCAGGCGGGCAGCCAGCTGCGGATTGATGCCGTCGATCTCGATGACACGGTCGGCCCAGAACACGTAGCCGGCGGCGTCGGTGCGGTGGAAGGCGGCCGGGTTGCTCTGGCACAGCGCCATCAGCAGGCTGCGGGCACGGTTGGGCGTGCGCAGCGTGAAGTCCGGGTGCTGCATCAGGGCCTTGGCACGGGCAAAGACCTTGCCGTCGTGTTCGGGCGCGGTGGCCTGCAACGTGAACCACTTGTCGATGACCAAGGCCTCGCTCTTGAACTGCGCATGGAAGCGCTCGAGCGCGGGCGCAGCAAGGTCGGCGTGGGCGTTGACCAGGGCCTGCAGGGCACCCAGCCGGTCGGTCATGTTGGTGGCGTCCTTGAAGCGCTGCAGCGCCTTGCCCGGCCAGATCGGGTTCTGGCGCACCGTGCCGTCCAGCACCAGCATGGCCAGGGCCAGGTTGGCCAGCGCGCGACGGCCGGCGCTGCGGGCGTCCGGCGAGTAGGCGCCGTTGTCGTGGAAGTGTTCCCAGGCCCAGATCCAGTCTTCATGCAGCGCATGGGCCAGCTGGCGCTTCAGGCTTTCGCGCACGGTGTGGATGCGCTGCGGGTCGACCACCTCGAGCTGTTCGGCCACATAGGCCTCGCTCGGCAGGGTCAGCACCAGCTCCTTGAAGGCGGCGTCCAGCTCGGGATGGCGCAGCACCTCGCGCATGGCCTGCACATAGCGGGCGTCCAGCTCGATGTGGCCATCGCCGCGCACGGCAGCCAGGATGCGGTTGAGCGCCAGTTGCTGGCCGGCTTCCCAACGGTTGAAGGGGTCGTGGTCGTGGCTCAGCAGCGTGAACAGCGCGTCGTCGCTGTGCTCGGCCTCCAGCACCACCGGCGCCGAGAAGCCGCGCAGCAGCGAGGGCACCGGTTCGACCGGCACGTGCACAAAGGTAAAGGTCTGCTCCGGCTCGGACAGCACCAGCACCGTGTCGTGGCCCAGCGGGTTCAGCTGGCCTTCCAGCTGCAGGTGGATCTGACGGCCGTCGCGGCCCACCAGGCCCATGGCCACGGGGATCACATACGGCGCCTTCTCGGGCTGGCCCGGCGTGGCCGTGCAGCGCTGGCTCAGCGTCAATGTGTAGATGTGGTTGGCCGCATCGTACTGTCCCCGGGCCGTGACACGGGGCGTGCCGGCCTGGCTGTACCAGCGCTTGAATGCGTCCAGGCGGGTGGCCAGTTCGCTGCCCGGGTTGGCATCGGCAATGGCCTGGGCAAAGTCGTCGCACGTGACGGCCTGGCCATCGTGGCGTTCGAAGTACAGCGACATGCCGTTGCGGAAGCCATCGTCGCCGACCAGGGTGTGCATCATGCGCACCACCTCGGCCCCCTTTTCATACACCGTCGTGGTGTAGAAGTTGTCGATGGCCAGGTAGCTGTCGGGGCGCACCGGGTGGGCCATCGGGCCCGCGTCTTCCGGGAACTGCAGCTGGCGCAGCGTGCGCACGTCTTCGATGCGCTTGACCGCGCGGGCGCTCTTGCTGCCAGCCATGTCCTGGCTGAACTGCTGATCGCGGAACACCGTGAGGCCTTCCTTGAGCGACAGCTGGAACCAGTCGCGGCAGGTGACGCGGTTGCCCGTCCAGTTGTGGAAGTACTCGTGCGCGACGACGGCCTCGATGTTTTCGTAGTCGGCGTCGGTGGCGGTGTCCGGCGTGGCGAGCAGCAGCTTCGAGTTGAAGATGTTGAGGCCCTTGTTCTCCATTTCCCCCATGTTGAAGTCGGAGACGGCAACGACCATGAAGCGTTCGAGGTCGAGTTCCAGCCCGAAACGCTGCTCGTCCCAGCGGATCGCCCGGATCAGCGATTCCATCGCGTGCTCCGTGCGGTCGAGCGCGGCGGCCTCCGTCCAGATCTGCAACAGCACCTCGCGG
>JAJUHM010000550.1 GCA_029279925.1 Aquabacterium olei | reverse complement strand
GCTCCTCGACGGTGTCGCGGGTGGTGCCGGGGATGTCGGTGACGATGGCCCGGGCCTCCCCGAGCAGGCTGTTGAGCAGGGAGCTCTTCCCCACGTTGGGGCGGCCGAGAATCAGCACGCTGACCCCGTCGCGCAGGGCCCGGCCGGTGTCGAAGGTCGCCGCCAGGTGCTGCATCTGTGCCTGAACGGCAGCAACCCGGGCGCAGAGCGCGTGCTGGTCGAGGGTGCCCAGATCGTCGTCGGGGAAATCGATATGCGCTTCCACCAGGGTCAGCTGCTCGCGCAGCGCGGCGGCAAAGCCCTGCAACAGCGCCGAGAGCCGCCCGTCCAGCTGGGCCAGCGCCGCCCGCGCCGCCTGCTCCGAGCGAGCGCCGATGAGCGCCGCCACCCCTTCGGCCTGGGCCAGATCGAGGCGGCCGTTGAGGAAGGCGCGCTGGGTGAATTCGCCGGGGTGCGCCAGGCGTGCCCCGGCGTCCAGGCACAGGTCGAGGGCCGCGCGCAGCAGGCGGCTGCCGCCGTGACAGTGCAGCTCAGCCACATCCTCCCCGGTATAGGAGCGGGGGGCGCGCATCAGCACCGCCAGCACCTCGTCGAGGGGGGTTCCGTCCGGGCGGCACAGGTGGCCGTGGTAGAGGTGGTGCGACTGCATGGCCGAAGGCCCGCGCCGCCCCCGGAAAACCGCGGCCAGCACCGCCTCGGCCCGCGGCCCGGAGAGGCGCAGGATGCCGATGCCGCCGTCGCCCGGCGGGGTCGCCGGAGCGACGATGGTGTCGGCGGCGAGCGGGGCGGACAGGCTCACGGCCGGCTCAGCTCAGGCGCTTGTTGATGTAAACCTGCTGAATGATGGTCAGCAGATTGTTGACCAGCCAGTAGATGACCAGCCCCGAGGGGAAGTTGAGGAAGAGGAAGGTGAAGACCACCGGCATGAACAGGAAGATCTTGGCCTGCATCGGGTCCATGCTGGTCGGCGTCATCTTCTGCTGGACGAACATGCTCGCCCCCATCAGCAGCGGGGTGATGTAGTAGGGGTCCTTGGCCGACAGGTCGGTGATCCACAGCATGAACGGGGCGTGGCGCAGGGCGATGGCTTCGAGCAGCACCTTGTAGAGGGCGAAGAACACCGGGATCTGCACCAGCATGGGGAGACAGCCGCCCAAGGGGTTGACGCTGTGCTTTTTGTACAGCTCCATCAGCTCGCGGTTGAGGCGTTCCTTGTCATTCTTGAACTTGTCGCGGATCTTCTGCATCTCCGGCTGCAGCTTCTGCATCGACTTCATCGACGCGTAGCTCTTGTGCGTCAGGGGCCAGAAGAGCAGCTTGAGAATCACCGTCAGCAGGATGATCGACCAGCCGTAGTTGTTGAGGAAGCCGTTGAAGAAGGTGAGGACGTGGAAGAGCGGCTTGGCCAGCAGGTCGAACCAGCCGAAATTGATGGCCAGATCGAGATGATGGCCGGCGGCCTTGAGCTGCTCCGGCTCCTTGGGGCCGAAAAAGAGCAGGTAGTCGAACTGGCGGCGCTCGCCCCCCGCCAGGCTCAAAAGCGGGGTCTGCAGGGCGCTGTGCAGCGCCCCGCCTTCATGGGCGACGGTCACCTTGTCGGCGGCCCCGGCCAGGGGCACCGCCGCCATCATGAAGTACTTGCTCTGCAGCGAGGTCCAGACCACCTCTTTGCCGTAACTTTTGCTCCCCTTTTCCAGATCGCCCACGCTGACCTGCTCCAGTTCCTCCCCCAGCAGCAGAGCCGGGCCGGAGAAGCTGTAGCTGTCGTGCTTGCTCTCATCCCAGCCTTCGCTCAGGCTCAGCGCAAGGGTTCCGGAAAGGGGCGTGGTGACGGCGTTGCGCATGCCGAGGGACGCGTCGATGGCATAGCTGTCGCCGTGGAAGGTAAAACTCTTGACGACCTCCACACCACTGGAGGTCACGTGGCGGAAGGTCAGGGTCTCGCGGTCGGCGGCCGCAACCTCGAGCCGGTCGGCGGGGCCTTCGACCAGATACGGGGCGTCGGCAGCCAGCGCCAGCCCCCCGGCAGCAGTGGTCTGCAGGGTGGCCAGGCGAGCCCCGGCCTGGGCGACCAGTTCGACCGGCGGCGCGGCGCCACCGGCCGCCTGATCGTAGTTCTTCAGCTCGAAGGCGACCAGGCGGGC
>JAJUHM010000549.1 GCA_029279925.1 Aquabacterium olei | reverse complement strand
TGAACTCCGAACCCTGGCACCTTTTCTGCCATGCTCCACTACATCCTCAAGCGCCTGGCGATGCTGATCCCCGTGCTCTTCGGGGTGACCGTCGTATCTTTCTCGCTGCTGCAGATCGTGCCCGGCGATCCGGCTGTTCTTCTGGCAGGCGAGGATGCCAACCCCGATTTCATTGAAGCCATCCGCAAGGAGTATGGTTTCGACCAGCCGCTGCACGTTCAGTATTTTCGATTCATTTCGCATGCCGTGCAGGGGGACTTCGGCGTTTCCATCCGCAACCGCGAGCCGGTCGTCAACCTGTTGGTGCAGCGCTTCGCCTTCACGGTCCAGCTGTCGTTTCTTTCGATCCTGATCGCTGCGTTCATCGGACTTGTCGCCGGAGTCATTTCCGCCACCCGGCAGTACTCCATTTTCGACAACCTCAGCATGGTGGGCGCGCTCTTCGGCATCTCCATGCCCATTTTCTGGCTGGGCCTGCTGCTCATGCTGGTTTTCTCGGTGCATCTCGGCTGGTTTCCGGCTGGCGGCAGCGGCGAGCTGAGGCACCTGGTGCTGCCGGCCATTGCGCTGGGAGCGGCCTCGGCCGCCGTGATCGCACGCATGACGCGGGCCTCGATGCTGGAGGTGGTGCGCCAGGACTACATCCGCACGGCGCGGGCCAACGGCCTCAGGGAGTGGGTCGTCATCTACAAGCACGCCCTTAAAAACGCCATGATCCCCGTAATTACCGTCTTCGGCCTGGAGTTCGGCTACATGCTGGGCGGCGCGGTTCTGACCGAAACGGTGTTTTCGCTGCCGGGCGTCGGCCGGCTGATGGTGGAGGGCATCTTCCAGCGCGACTACGCCGTCGTGCAGGGGTCGATGATTCTGGTGGCGGCGACGTTCGTGCTCGTGAACTTGGTCACCGATATCGCTTATGCCCTGTTCGACCCCAAGATCCGCTATGAGTGATGACTTCGTAACAAAACCAATCTCTGCGTTGTGCTTCGTCTCGTTGACGCTGCAGCGTACAAGAAAGTACGCCTCGCGTCACGAGACTCGCACGCCTTGATCTTGGTCTTGTTACGAAGTCATCGACCTGGAAGGCTTGTTGCGAGTTCATCATGAGCAATGTTACTCAAAAAACTTCGCAAGCCGCCGAGGTCTGGCGGCGGCTCAAGCGCAACAAGGCCGCGATCGTCGGCGGTCTCATCGTTGCGGTTTTCGTGCTGGTGGCGCTGCTGGCCTCCTTCATCGCGCCCTACCCGCCGAACGAGGGCGACCTCGGCCAGCGGCTCAAGCCCCCCAGCGCCGAGCACTGGCTGGGAACCGACGCCCTCGGCCGCGACGTGCTCAGCCGAGTGATCCACGGCGCGCAGGTGTCGCTGCAGATCCAGGTGGTGGCTGTGCTGATCGCGCTCGTGCTCGGCACCCTGCTGGGGATGTTCGGAGGCTACTACGGCGGGATGACGGACAACGTCATCATGCGCCTGATGGACATCCTGCTGGCTTTTCCGGGAATTTTCCTGGCGATTTCCATCATCGCCGTGCTGGGTCCGGGGCTGCTGAACCTGATGCTGGCGGCCGGGATCTACTCCGTGCCGCAGTTCGCGCGCATCGTGCGCGGCTCGATCTTGAGCCTGAAGGAAAAGGAGTTCATCGAGGCGGCCCGCGCCGCCGGCGAGAGCGACGCCAGCATCCTCTTCCGCTATCTCCTGCCCAACTCCATGGCGCCGATCATCATTCAGACCACCCTGCGCATGGCGACCGTCCTGCTGACGGCCTCGGGGCTGAGCTTCCTGGGCTTGGGGGTGCAGCCGCCCAGCGCCGAATGGGGCGCCATGCTTTCGACGGCGCGGCCCTACTTGATCACGGCGCCCCATGTGGCCACCTTTCCGGGGCTGGCCATCATGCTGGTGGTGATGGGCTTCAATCTTTTCGGCGACGGGCTGCGGGACTCCCTGGACCCGCGCCTGAAGGATTGAGGCCGCATGGAAACCCTGCTTCAAATCGACGATCTTCAGACGCACTTCTTCTCCGCGGGCAAGGTGGTCAAGGCGCTCGACGGCATCTCCTTTGAAATCAAGGCCGGAGAGGTGTTCGGACTCGTGGGCGAGACCGGGTCCGGCAAATCGGTGACCGCGCTGTCGCTCCTGCGCCTGGTTCC
>JAJUHM010000548.1 GCA_029279925.1 Aquabacterium olei | reverse complement strand
AGCATCCTGCGCTGGTGGCGGCGCGCCTGGCGGCCGAGGCCGCCGAGGCTCGGATCGATGTGGCCGCCGCCGCGGCGCGCGAGGCCCCGGAGGTGGGGGTCCGGGTGGTGCGGGAGCGCAAGGACGCCGTCGAGCCCTTCGGCAACACGGTCGGCGTGCGGGTGAGCGTCCCGCTGGGTACCGCGCCGCGCACCTTGAGGGCCAGCGCGGAGGCCCGCGCCGAATGGCTGGAGGCCGATGCCCAGCAGGCACTGGTTGAGCGTCGCCTGCAGGCTGAACTGGCCGAGGCGCGCGAGGCCTTGCGGACCGCCGCCCTGCGCCTGCGCCTGGCGCGCGAACGCGCCGAGATGGGCGCGGACAGCGAACGCCTTCTGCGCAAGGCCTTCTCGCTGGGCGAGGTCGACCTGGCGACGCTGCTGCGCGCGCGGGCCCTTGCCTTCGATGCCGACCGCGATCTGACCCGTCAGCGCCGGGCCGTGGACGCGGCCCGGGACCAACTACAGCACGCCTTGGGGATGCTGCCATGACCACGATGATGCCTTTCCGTTTCTTGACGAGCCTGACGCCGCAGCGCCGCGGCGGGATGGGGCTGGTCGCCCTGCTGATGTGGGTGACCCTGATGTCCGCCACTCCCGCTCATGCGCATGGCGGTGAAGACCATGGCGACGACGCCCATGCCGAGGCCATGCTGCCACCGGGGCTGCTGCCGCGGGCGGCCACGCGCACCGACGAGGTCGAACTGGTGGCGGTGCTCGAGGCTGCCCGCCTGCTGGTGTACCTGGACCATGCCGCGACGAACGCGCCGCTCGCCGGAGCCCGGGTCGAGGTCGAAGGCCTGGGGCGGGCTGCGACGGCAGCCGAGGTCGAGCCCGGCGTGTACGCGCTGCCGCTGGCCCGGTCCCCTGCCCCCGGACATCACCCGCTGGCTGTGACCGTGCAGGCCGGCGATGTGGAGGACCTGCTCACGGCGGAACTCGATGTGCCCGAGCCTGTGTCGACGGAGGTCGACCACGACGTGCTGCATGACCACCTGCCCGCATGGACTTGGGTGGTCACCGGCAGCGTGCTGGGTGCCTTGGCCGCATGGGGTCTGGGGGCGGCATGGCGCCGCCGTCGTGCCTCCCGATCCCTTGCCGTGTGAGGAGCGCGCGATGCTTCCCTTTGCAAATCTGATTCTGAGCGGAGCCCTGGTGGGCGCGCTCGCGTGCAATGCCGCGCGTGCCCATGGTGGCGAGGACCACACCCATCCCGCGTCGACCGCGGGGGCGGCGCTCCCGACGCAGGGCCTGCCATCGGGCGGTCATGCATCCCGCGAGTCGGCGCGTCGGCAGGCCGATGGCTCCGTCTTCGTGCCCAAGGCGGCGCAGCGCCAGTGGGGGCTGCGCACCCAGGTGCTGCAGTCCGGGCCGCTGGCCGCCACCGTGACGCTGAATGGCCTGGTGGTCGTCGATCCGGCGGCCGGTGGCCGCGTGCAGGCCGTGCAGGCTGGCACCGTGGTGGCGGCAGGAGCTGGCTTTCCAAGCGTCGGGCAGCGGGTGCGCCGAGGTGAGCTGCTGGCCTGGCTGGAGCCCACCCCCACGGCCCTGGAGCGAGGTGACCGCCTTGCGACGCGCGCCGAGCTGTCGGCTCAGGTGACGCTGGCCGAGCGCCGGGCGGCCCGCCTGGCGCAGCTGGAGGGCTCGGTCCCGGCCAAGGACATCGAGGCCGCGCGCATCGAAGCGCAGTCTTTGAAAGAGCGCCTGCAGGCGGTTTCCACCAGCCTGGGCAGCCGGCTGCCGCTGCGGGCACCCGCCGATGGGGTGATCGGTGTGGTGGCCGTGGTGGCGGGGGAGGTCGTCGACCCGAAAGCGGTGCTGTTCGAGGTGGTCGATCCAGGCCGTCTGCTGATCGAGGCGCCCGCCTACGACCTGACGCTGGCTGGCCAGATGGCGTCGGCCGAAGGTGAGGCCGGCGGGCGCCGCGTGGCGGTTGCACCGCTGCCGGCAGGGCGGCAGCTGCAAGGTCAGGCCCTGCCCCTGCGCTTCCGGGTAACCGGCAGCGAGGCGCCCTTGTCGGTGGGGCAGCCGGTGCGCGTGATCGTGCGCCGGCAGGCTGCAGGGCAGGGCATTGCCGTGCCCGCCTCGGCTGTTGCGCGCGATGGTGCCGGGCGCACCATCGTCT
>JAJUHM010000547.1 GCA_029279925.1 Aquabacterium olei | reverse complement strand
CCGGAATGCGCCGGACCTGCACGTCGCTCATCTGGCGAGCCACCTCATCGACGGTCTGGCTTTCCAGACACCAGCGAGGGTGTTCGGTCATGATGTCACCGACCCGGACCTCGCTGGGCCGCAGGTCGCTGGCGGTAGCACGCACCGTGATGTCGCGGTCGGTGATCATCCCGACCAGGCGCCGGTTGTCACACACCGGAAGCGCACCGACGTTCAGGTCGTCCATCATCTTCGCCGCATCCTGTAACGTGGCCTCCGGCGAGATGACCTCGACACCCCGCGTCATCACATCGGCAATTCTCTGCATCGGGTCCTCCTGTCAGCGCCGGCAAGGATGCCGGCAAAAATGGCACGGCGCGGGGATCAGACCGCCGTGCGATAGCGGTCGCGCAGCAGCTTGACCTGTTCGTGGTTGCGCAGCACACCCTGGTACTGGCGTTCGACCACCGCGCGGATGGGCTCCGGCAACGGCCGCGACAAGGCCTTCTGGTAGCGCGACTTCGCCACATCCTCGCCGCGCTCGCACTCTTCGAGCATGCCGACGTCGGTGTAGCCGCTCAGCGTGCCACGCACCGCCACCCAGCCGCGGTGCATCGCGCCGCTGATGGACCCGCTGTCGTCGGGCGTCCCGCCGCATTCGCTGACCAGCACCTGCAGTTCGGACACCGCGGTGGCGCAGGCCGAGGCACGCGCCAGGAAGATGTCGCGCAGTTCGGGCGACTTCACGTGCTCGGCGCAGGTGTTGAAGCCGTACTGGCCATCGCGGCTGTTCTCGATCAGGTCATTGAGGACCTCGATGATGTCGTCTCGTTCCATGGTGGGCTCCTGTCTTGAGGGTTGAAGAAGGGCGTCGTCTACAGCGAGCCGGCGCCTCTCCCTCGTCTTGGCAGGCGGTGTGCCCGGGCGGGCAGGCACGCCGTTTGCCAACGGTCGTCATCTCGTTGTGTCGCCTTCACCGTCTGCACCGCCCATGCCCCACCTGCTCGATGTCACCATGTTCTGGAGCGCCACCGGGGGCGGTGTCCGGCGCTACATCCAGGCCAAACGGGCGTGGTTGAGCGCCTGCACCGGTTGGCGCCACAGCGTGGCCGCGCCGGGCGTGAGCGAGCGCGATGGACCCGACACCCTGGCACTGCAAGGTCTGCCCTTGCCCGGCTCCGGCGGCTACCGCGCCCCGCTCAACCGGCGGGCCGCTGCGCGCGCACTGGCTGCCCGCGCCCCGGACCTGATCGAGGCGGGCGACCCCTATCGCCTGGCGTGGGCGGCACTGGATGCCGGCCAGCGGCTGGGGATCCCGGTCGTCGGCTTCTGCCACAGCGACCTCCCGACGCTCGTGCGACGCTGGACGGGCACGGCCGGCGCCGCAGCCGCCCGTTGCTACCTGCGCCACCTATACCGGCAGTTCGACCTGGTCTTCGCCCCGAGCCAGGCCATGTACCAGGCGCTGCGTGACGCGGGCCTGGGGCGGGTCGTGCATCAGGGGCTGGGGGTCGACACCGGGCTGTTCCACCCTGCACGGCGTGATCCTGCGTGGCGGCGCGAACTGGGGCTCCCCCCGGATCACCGGGTGCTCGTCTATGCCGGGCGCTTTGCACCAGAGAAGAACCTCGATGTGTTGGCCGAGGCCGCCGAACGGCTGGGCCCCGACTGCACGCTGGTGGCCGTCGGCGCGGGACCCTGCCCCCCGCGCGGCAGACAGGTGCGCATCCTGCCTCACGAGCCCCGACCGGAAGCCCTCGCCCGCATCCTCGCAAGCGCCGATGTGTTCGTCCACGCGGGGGACCAGGAGACCTTCGGCCTCGCTGCCCTGGAGGCCATGGCCTGCGGATGCCCGGTGGTGGTTCGCAACCGGGCTGGACTGGCGGAACTCGTCGACGAGGCCTCGGGCCTGCGCGTGGAGCACGGCACCGCCACAGACTTCGCCGAGGCCATCGACACCCTGCTGCGCAGCGAGCGGGCCCGTTGGGGGCAGGCGGCCCGGCAGCGCGCGTTGCAGCATGACTGGGCCACCTCGATGCACGGCCTGATTTCGTGGTTAAGGTTTAGTTGTATTTGCTGAGGATTATGGCGTAGACCGCCTTGACCTCGTCGACGGGTTTGATGTCCCAGCCCCTTTCGTAGTTGCAGAGGTCACGGGGTTCGCCGACTTTTCGAATGGTCAATTTTG
>JAJUHM010000546.1 GCA_029279925.1 Aquabacterium olei | reverse complement strand
GATCATGTCGCCCATCTTGCGGGTGCGCAGGTCGTGTACGCCGTGCACGCCCGGCGTCTGCGCCAGGAGGGTCCGGATGGACTGAACCTGCTCCTCGGACACCGAGCGGTCCATCAGGTCATGGAGCGCGCCCCAGCCGAATTCCCAGCCCATCTTGCTCACCATCAGGCCGACGATCAGGGCCGCCACCGGATCGAGCAAGGGGTAACCCAGCAGGTTGCCCCCGATGCCCAGGGCCACCACCAGCGATGAGGCGGCGTCAGACCGGGCATGCCAGGCGTTGGCCACCAGCATGCTGGACCGCACCTTCTCGGCCGCTGCCAGCATGTAGCGAAACAGCAGTTCCTTGGACACCAGGGCGGCCAGGGCCACGTACAGCGCAATGGTCTGAACCTGAGGGATGTCCTCTGGCGTGCTCAGCTTGTGGACAGCGCCCCAGAGCATGCCCACCCCCACGCTGAGCAGCAAGGCGCCGAGTGCCAGCGAGGCGGCGGTCTCGTAGCGGTGATGTCCATAGTGGTGGTCGTCGTCGGCCTCCTTGCGGCTGTGCCGATTGGCAATGAGCACCACGAAATCGGAGACCAGATCGGACAGCGAGTGGATGCCATCCGCGATCAAGGCCTGAGAGTGCGCGAGCACGCCGATGACCACCTGCAAAGCGGTCAGCACCAGGTTGACGACCACGCTGACCCACGTGCTGCGTTCAGCCACAGCGTGGCGCTCTGGCGAATCCTGTTCGGGGTCGTCTTGCGGTGAGAAGTCCATGAGGGACGCGGATCAGCCCAGCCAGTCGATGTGGTGACCCAGCTTGCGGGCCTTGGTGCCCAGGTAGCGCTCGTTTTCGGGCTGCACGTCGCTGCGCACGGGCACTCGCTCTTCGATCTGCATGCCATGGGCCTGCAGGGTGTCGACCTTGCGCGGGTTGTTCGTCATCAGCTTGACCGACTTCACACCCAGGTGGTCGAGGATCTGCACAGCCACGTCGAAGTTGCGCAGGTCGGCCGCAAAACCCAGGTGCTGGTTGGCCTCGACCGTGTCCATGCCCTGGTCCTGCAGTTGATAGGCGCGCAGCTTGTTGGCCAGGCCGATCCCTCGCCCTTCCTGCCGCAAATACACCACCACCCCATGGCCCTGCTTGCCGATGCGGTCCATCGCGAAATGCAGTTGGGGGCCGCAGTCGCAACGCAGCGAACCGAACACGTCGCCCGTCATGCACTCGGAATGGACGCGGACCAGGGCGCTGCCGGCGACATCGCCCATCACCATGGCCACATGCTCCAGGCCGGTGGCCTTTTCACGAAAGAGCTTCATCGTGAAGGTGCCGTGCTCGGTGGGCACACGGGCCTCGGCCAAGAACTCGACCAGGGCAGACGTGACCGGGGTCAGGGCGCTGGCAGCGATGGGGCTGTCTGAATCAGGACGGGACATTCGGTTTCCTCAGGGGGACCACATTTTGCCAAAAGCAACCAGATGGGGGCGCACCTCCTGCAAAAACACCCTCGAGCGGAAAAAATAGTGAAGCTGCTTGACCCGTCCGGTGGGTCAGGCCACACTGAGCCGCATGAGTTACGCATCCCTGCACAAACCAGCCGCCTCCCGATGGCTAGCCCGACCGGCTGGCGGTGCAGGTGTGTGCGCGGAGTAAGCTGAAGCAATTCCTCTTTTCTCCCCCCGAAACCCTCCTCACGCCAGCCTTCGTCGGCTGGCGTGTTGCTTTCGGGATCACGCTGCGGTTTGCGTCCCCGAGCGCCATGCCAGCCGGCCTTGTCTTCCACTTGTTGAAGAAAGCGCCTTCTGTCATGCATGCCGCCCCCTGCCCCCACCCGGTTCATTCAACCACCGCCAACCGTGCCGCGCTGCCGCCCATGCTGCTGCCGCATGCATCCCGGGACCGTGAAGAGGAGCGCGGGAGCCACGAGGGAGCGATGGGTTGTCCGGCCTGCGGGCACTCGGGCACCCTGTCACGGCATGCACGCCGGGACAGTTGGTGGCGCGATGTGCCGCACGAGGGGCAGCCTCGTGTTCGCCGCGGCCAGATTGTGCGGTGGCGCTGCCCAGGCTGTCGTCACACCCATGCCCGCTTGCCGGAGTGGGCTGACCCGGCCCGGCGGGGCACGCCTGCACCAGCGTGACGAGTTTCACACATCCGGCACGTCTCCGAATATCCGCATAACGGCCG
>JAJUHM010000545.1 GCA_029279925.1 Aquabacterium olei | reverse complement strand
GAACCAGCGGTCGCCCACCTTGGCCACCTCGCCGATCGGCAGGCCCAGGTGCTTCGGGCTCTCGAACGCGCCGATGTCTTCCTTGCGGCCGTTCACGAAGTAGTCAGTGCTGCCGCGGTTGAAGTTGCGGTCCGGGTCGGGCTGGAAGAAGAAGGTGCACTCGCCGGCCGAGGCACGCGCCAGTTCCGGGCGCTCTTCCAGGATCTCGTCGAGCAGCACGCGGTAATGGGCGGTGATGTTCTTCACATAGCCCATGTCCTTGTAGCGGCCCTCGATCTTGAACGAGCTCACGCCGGCGTCGATCAGTGCGCGCAGGTTGGCGCTCTGGTCGTTGTCCTTCATCGACAACACGTGCTGCTCGAAGGCCACGACCTGGCCGCCGTCGTCCAGCACGTTGTAGGGCAGGCGACAGGCTTGCGAGCAGTCGCCCCGGTTGGCGCTGCGGCCCGTGTGGGCGTGGCTGATGAAGCACTGGCCGCTGTAAGCCACGCACAGCGCGCCATGGATGAAGAACTCGATGTTGGCGTGCGTGTTCACCGCGATGTCGCGGATCTGCTTGAGCGTCAGCTCGCGCGCGAGCACGATCTGGCTGAAGCCCACGTCCTGCAGGAACTTCGCTTTTTCGACGGTGCGGATGTCGGTCTGCGTGCTGGCGTGCAGCTGGATGGGCGGCAGGTCGAGCTGCAGCAGCCCCATGTCCTGCACGATCAACGCGTCGACTCCGGCGTCGTACAGCTGCCAGATCAGCTTGCGGGCGGGCTCGAGTTCGTCATCGCGCAGGATGGTGTTCAGCGTGGTGAAGATGCGCGCGTGGTAGCGGTGGGCGTGCTGCACCAGCCGGGCGATGTCGCTGACTTCGTTGCTGGCATTGCTGCGCGCGCCGAACGAGGGTCCGCCGATGTAGACGGCATCGGCCCCGTGGTTGATGGCCTCGATGCCGATGTCGGCGGTCTTGGCGGGGGCGAGCAGTTCGATCTCGTGGCGGGAAGCGGGCATGGCAGGCGCAAAGAGCAAAAGAGGACAGCAGCGCGCAACCCGGAGGGGCAGGGCAGGGCGCCAAACCGCAGATACTAACGCCATGGTCGCCCGTTCCGCCCTTCATCCCCTCGCATCGCCCCGGTTTGACCGGCTGGACCGCCTTCGTGGCCTGGCCCTCTTGTGGATGGCCGCCTTCCATTTCTGCTTCGACCTGGCCAACTGGCGGCTGATCCAGGCGAACTTCTACGCCGACCCGCTGTGGACCACCCAGCGCACCTGCATCCTGTCGTTGTTCCTGCTGTGCGCCGGGGCAGGGCAGGCCATTGCGGTGCACCAGGGGCAGACCTGGGCGCGGTTCTGGCGTCGCTGGGCGCAGGTGGCCGGTTGTGCGCTGCTCGTCACCCTGGGCAGCATGGCGATGTTTCCGCGCAGCTTCATCTACTTCGGCGTGCTGCACGGCATGGCGGTGATGCTGCTGGTGGCGCGCCTGACCGCCGGCTGGGGACGGGGTCTGTGGGTGGCGGGCGCAGTGGCCATCGTGCTGCCGCACGTGTTCCAGCATCCGGTGTTCGACGCAGCCTGGCTGGACTGGACCGGGCTCATGACTCGCAAGCCCATCACCGAAGACCACGTGCCGCTGCTGCCCTGGCTCGGCGTGATGTGGTGGGGGCTGGCTGCCACGCAGTGGATGCTCGCCCATCGGCCCGGCTGGCTGCAGGGCTCGGATGCTGCGACACGCGCTTCAGGCGACAATACGCACCCCGCCCAGACGCCCCTGTTTCCGCGTGTGTTGAGCACGCTGGGTCGCTGGAGCCTGACTTTTTACATGGTGCACCAGCCGCTGTTGATCGGTGCGCTGGCCGCCTGGATGACGCTGACCGGCCGCGCAATCCCGGCCTGAGGCGTTGCTCCATCCCTCACCGAAGGACGTTCCCGATGACGCAAGACGAACTGAAGACCCTCGTGGGCCGCGCGGCCCTGGATTACGTGCACGCCGGCAGCATTGTGGGCGTGGGCACGGGATCGACCGTGGACAAGTTCATCGACGCGCTGGGCGAGGCGCTCAAGACCGACCCTAAGCGGGTGGTGGGCGCGGTCTCCAGCTCGGTGCGCAGCACGCAGCGCCTGGAGGCGCTCGGCATCCCGGTGCTGCCCGCTGAAACCGTGACCGAACTCGGCGTCTACATCGATGGCGCCGACGAGAT
>JAJUHM010000544.1 GCA_029279925.1 Aquabacterium olei | reverse complement strand
GGTCAGCCACGGCAGCAGCGAGTGGTTCTGGAACACCATGGCCCGCTCCGGGCCCGGCCCTGCGATCTCCTTGTTGTCGCAGATCAGGCCGCCCTCGCTGGGCAGCAGCAGGCCGGCAATCAGGTTGAGCAGGGTCGACTTGCCGCAGCCCGAGTGACCGATCAGGGCGATGAACTCCCCCTTCTCGATGCCCAGGTTGATGTCGCGCAGTGCGTGAAAGCGGCCCTTCTTCGTGTTGAACACCATCTCGGCGTTGCGGATGTCGATGAAGTGGGACATGACGGACTCCTTGTGATGGTGAGGTGGCTTACTCGAAGCTGAAGCGCTTGGCGATGGAGACCAGTGCCTGTTCCAGCAGCAGGCCCACGATGCCGATCACGAAGATCGCGATGATGATGTGCTGCACATTGAGGTTGTTCCACTCGTCCCAGACCCAGAAGCCGATGCCCACGCCACCGGTCAGCATCTCGGCCGCGACGATCACCAGCCAGGCCGTGCCCACCGACAGGCGCACACCGGTCAGCATGTAGGGCAGCACAGAGGGGAACAGGATCTTGGTGACGACCTTCCACTCGCTCAGGTTCAGCACCTTGGCGACGTTCAGGTAGTCCTCGGGCACACGTTGCACGCCCACGGCGGTGTTGATGATCATCGGCCAGATCGAGCAGATGAAGATCGTCCAGATGGCGGCCGGGTCAGCCGACTTGAACACGAGCAGGCCGATCGGCAGCCAGGCCAGCGGCGACACCGGTCGCAGCAGGCTGATGATCGGGTTCAGCATGCTGCCGATGATCTTGGAGCGTCCGATGATGAACCCCATCGGGATGCCGACCAGGGCGGCCAGACCGAAGCCCATCGCCACGCGCTTGAGCGAAAACAGGATGTTCCAGCCGATGCCCTGGTCATTCGGGCCGTTGCTGTAGAACGGATCGGCGAACAGCGCGACCGCCGCCTGCCACGTGGCCAGCGGTGTCGGGAAGTTGCCGCCCTTCATGGTCAGGAGCGCCCAGATGCCGATCAGCACGGCGAGTCCGGCCACGGGCGACAGCACCTTGAGCAGCCAGGCGCTCCAGTCGATCGGCGCGCGGGGAGGGGCAGGCGGGGTGCGCGCAGCCAGGGCCGCGGTCGAGGAGGGGGCAGAAGTCATGGGCGAGGCAGAGAACGGGGAAGCAGAGGAGGCAGCCTTGTCGGCACGCAGCGCGTCGCTGGCGTCCGAAGGGCTGTGAAAGACGGCGCTGACCATGTCGGGCTCCTGGAGGTAAGAGGCTGAAAAAGGCGGGTGGGTCGGGCGCAGGGCCCGCCCAACCCGACGTCTGCATCGGTGAACGGTGACCATCGCTGCCATCCATCACGTGGATGTCCTGGGTTCTCGCGTTGCACGCAAGTCCGGCGCCATCTCGGGCGCAGCGTGGCCGGTCTCAGCGGGGTTCAGTGGTCAGAGGCGAATACGTCGAGTCGGGCGGGTTGCACGCAATCGGTGGCTCAGGCCTTGATCTTGAAACCGTCGGCGTACTTCTTGGGATCCTTGCCGTCCCACACCACGCCGTCGATCATCTTGCTCGTGCGCATCACGTCCTTGGGTACGCTCGCCCCCACGCCGCTGGCGGCCTGCTTGTACAGGTCGATCTTGTTGACCTGCTTGGCCACGGCCAGGTAGTCGGGGTGGTCCTTCAACAGGCCCCAGCGCTTGTGCTGGGTCAGGAACCACATGCCGTCGCTCAGGTAGGGGAAGTTGGCCTTCCCGTCATTGAAGAACTTCATGTGGTTCGGGTCGTCCCAGGTCTTGCCCAGGCCATTCTGGTAGCGGCCCAGGATGCGCTGGTTGATCGCCTCGACACCGGTGTTCACATAGGATTTCGCGGCGATGGTCTCGGCCATCTTCAGCTTGTTCTGCAGCCCGGCGTCGATCCACTTGCCAGCCTCGAGCACAGCCATCATCACGGCGCGCGCGGTGTTCGGGTACTTCTGGACGAACTCATCGGTGCAGCCCAGCACCTTCTCGGGGTGGTCCTGCCAGATGTCCTGCGTGGTCACGGCCGTGATGCCGATGCCATCCATGATGGCGCGGTGGCCCCACGGTTCGCCCACGCAGTAGCCGTCCATGTTGCCCACACGCATGTTGGCCACCATCTGCGGCGGCGGCACGGTGATCACCTTGGCGTCCTTCAGCGGGTTGATGCCGTAGGTGGACAGCCAGTAGTACAGCCACATCGCGTGCGTGC
>JAJUHM010000543.1 GCA_029279925.1 Aquabacterium olei | reverse complement strand
CGTCAGCGTGACGATCTGCCGGCAGTAGCTCGGGTCGGTGAGGATTTCCTGGTAGCCGGTCAGCGAAGTGTTGAAGACCACTTCGCCAACGGTGCGACCGGCAGCGCCGATCGACGTTCCGCGAAAGACCGTGCCGTCTGCGAGGGCCAGAAGAGCTTGAGGCAGGACGGGCAGCACGGGTTCATTCTCCGTTTGTTATGCGCCCGGCACGCCCTTGGCACGACTGCTCGTGCCACACAGCGGTCCGTGGCGCAGGCGTGACAAGTTCAGGTCCAGTAAAGGAAACCGATCGGATTTGCCAGGCGGGGGGTGGTTGCGGGTAAACCTTAGGAGTATAACCTAAGCTCCCCACGTTCGGTCGTGAACCATGACCGTCCCTCCGAGTCGCACCAAAAGGAAGCACCATGCAAGGCGATCCCAAAGTCATTGATTTTCTGAACGCCCAGCTCAAGAACGAGCTCACCGCCACGAACCAGTACTTCCTGCACTACCGCATGCTCAAGCACTGGGGCCTCGACAAGCTGGCCAAGAAGGAATACGAAGAGTCGATTGGCGAGATGAAGCATGCCGACAAGCTGATGGCCCGCATCTTCATGCTGGACGGCCTGCCCAACCTGCAGGACCTGGGCAAGCTGCTGATCGGCGAAGACGTGCCGGAGATCCTGCAGGGTGACCTGCAACTCGAGACGGGCGCACAGGGCACCATCAAGGACGGCATCGCGTACTGCGAATCGGTTCGCGACTATGTGTCCCGCGACCTGCTGCAAGACATCCTCGACGACACCGAGGAGCACATCGACTTCCTCGAGACGCAGCTGGACCTGATCGGCAAGGTCGGCATCCAGAACTACCTCCAGTCCCAGATGGGCGACGCTTCCTGATGCCCCGGGGTGACCCGTTGCCACCCCGTGACCGGAGTTGCTGATCCGCGCGACTTGACTGCGAATCATTCTTATTCGACAATGCATTCATTGCCCCATAGGGGCCCATGGGTGACAGAATGATTGTTTGCGTCTGCCGTCGCGTGTCCGATCGGGAAATCCAGCGCCAGGCCGCGGCCGGCGTCAGCAGCTTCGACGAGCTGCAGATGGAGACCGGCCTGGCAACCTGCTGCGGGCGTTGCGAAAGTTGTGCTCGCGACGTGTTCAGCCGCGCTCAGACGCACGGCACGATCGCGCTCATCCAGGGTGCAGCCCGCAACGACGGCGTCAGCAGAACGGCCGCCTAAGCGCGTGCCCCCTCCCCGGCCACCCTCAAGTCGGGGCCGCGGACGCCGATACCCCTGATACGTGGCCCATCCGGCCATGACCTGTCGGGGGCCTCATGTCTTCTTATTTTTTCACCCAGGACGAATCGGCGCGGATCGACACCCGCAGCCGCCATGTCGGACCGGATGGCCAAGCCAGGGTTCGCACCGTCCTGACGATGGGCGCGGTTGAAGCGGCGGCCAGTCTGGCTGCGCACGCGCCGCGACGCCCCCAAGTCACCCCCCCGAGTCTTTTCTCCCGCCCCCGCTCCGGCTGGCGCGCATGGCTGACCGGCTTCTGGTACTGGCTGTGGGACATGGACGAGCCGGCCAGTGGGCCCGCCGTCCCGGCGCGGATGTTGGCCCTGGTTCGCAATGAGTTCATGGACGCGGTGCACGACCTGCAGTCGGCCGATGCGTGCCGCCTGCGGGCACACGTCGAGCGCGCCCGCTCGCTGCGCGAACTGTGGCACCTGCGCGCCGATGTGTTTCGAACCATCTCGACCCACCGCGGACAAATCGAGGCGCAACGGCGGCTCGACGCGCTGGATGCGCACTTTCCGGTTCGCACAACGCGGCGCAGTGACGACGGGCGCCAGGGTCGGTCCTCGCGCTGGTGAGCAAGCACACACACCGCCTCTGACGGAATGTGACCCCTTGCGACAAAGCGAGGTGTCAGGCATTGCACAATGGGGGTTGGTCTGTGAAGCTCCCCATGAACATCATCATCCTCGACGACTATCAGGACGCGGTCCGCAAGCTGAAGTGCGCGTCCCGGCTCGACGGACTGTCTGCCAAGGTCTACACGAACACGGTCAAAGGCATCGGCCAGCTGTCGATTCGCCTGCGTGATGCCGAAGCGCTCGTTCTCATCCGTGAGCGCACGCACTTTCCTCGTGCCCTGCTGGAGAAGCTGCCCAAACTGCGGCTGATCTGCCAGACAGGGCCTGTTGGCGCCCACATCGACGTCGAGGCCT
>JAJUHM010000542.1 GCA_029279925.1 Aquabacterium olei | reverse complement strand
GCTGGTTGAGCGCTTCCCCCCCCAACATGAGCCCGACTGAGGGCCAGCTGGGTGGGCTGGTGGCCGCGCCCCCCCACCCTACCCCCAACTCCGGCCCGCGCCCGCCCGGCACGCCGATCGACCTGGCCATCATCCACTCGATCAGCCTGCCCCCCGGCGAGTACGGGGGCGACCACATCGAGCGCCTGTTCACGAACTCGCTGGACTGGTCCGCGCACCCGTACTTCGAACAGATCCGAGGGCTCGAGGTATCGGCCCATTTCGTCATCCGGCGCGACGGCCGGGTTCAGCAGTTCGTGTCCGTGCTCGATCGCGCCTGGCATGCGGGGCGCTCGAGCTGGTGTGGCCGCGACAATTGCAACGACTACGCGATCGGCATCGAACTTGAAGGGCTGGAAGACCACCCCTTCGAGCCGGCGCAGTACGACGCCCTGGTGGACCTGCTCGCACAGCTGGACGCCCACTGGCCCCTGACGGGCGTTGTAGGGCATGAGCATGTCGCACCCGGACGCAAGCGGGACCCTGGCCGGGCCTTCGAATGGGACGCTGTGCAAGCCCGCCTGGGCTGGGGCCCACGCGTGCTCTTCCCCGCCGACGTGGCAACCAGTTGACACCCTCCTCCCTTCGGAAAAACGGCCAAAGTCAGGCGTGACAAGCGCTTGCGCGCGCCCGTGCAGGTGACGTCGAACATGGGGTCGCGGACACGCCCACCCGGTTTTCCCGAGAGGCCTTGGCGGGCCTCAAAAAAGCGGTATAGTCAGCCCCCGAAACACTACTGGTAGTGCCTAGAGCACCAAAAAACACCAGATCTAGTGTCCGCCCGCAGAAGGCGCCTCTAACCGAAAGCGCCAGATTTCGCAAGGTTGTGCGCCTGTTCGCCGGCCTTGAGCTCCTGAAGGGAAACACATGCAAACGTCCACGCCCAGCACCTTGTCGTCCTCCTCGTCTGCCTTCATGGGCGGCGCCTCCGATGCGGCCGAGCCGCGTCAGTCGGCTTACGCCAACTACCAGATCATCCGACGCAATGGTGCGGTCGTGGCCTTCGAGCCCAGCAAGATCGCCGTGGCCATGATGAAGGCCTTCCTGGCCGTGCACGGCACCCAGGGCGCCGCGTCGGCCTCGGTGCGCGAAACCGTCGACAGCCTGACCGAAGCCGTGGTGCGCGGCCTGCTGCGCTCGCGCCCGAACGGCGGCACCTTCCACATCGAAGACATCCAGGACCAGGTCGAACTGGCCCTGATGCGCGGTGGCCACCACGAGATCGCCCGTGCCTACGTGCTGTACCGCGAGCGCCGTTCGCAGGAGCGCGCCAAGCAGGCCGCCGAGCAACAGGCCGCCGCCCTGCCCACGCTGCACGTCATCGACCGCGGCCAACGCGTGCCGCTCGACCTGCCCCGCCTGCAGGCCCTGATCGAATCCTCGTGCGAAGGCCTGGGCGATGACGTCCAGCCCGGCCCGATCCTGGCCGAAACCCAGCGCAACCTGTACGACGGCGTCTCGATGGACGAGGTCTACAAGGCAGCCATCCTGGCCGCCCGCACCCGCATCGAGCACGACCCAGCCTACACCCGCGCCACGGCCCGCCTGCTGATGCACACCATCCGCCGCGAAATCCTGGGCGAAGAGGTGACGCACGCCGAGATGGCCGAGCGCTATGCCGACTACTTCCCCACCTTCATCAAGAAGGGCATCGAAGCCGAGCTGCTGGACGAGAAGCTGGCCCAGTTCGACCTGGCCCGTCTGGGCGCCGCGCTCAAACACGAGCGCGACCTGAACTTCGACTACCTCGGCCTGCAGACGCTGTACGACCGCTACTTCCTGCACGTGCAGGGCGCCCGCATCGAAATGCCCCAGGCTTTCTTCATGCGTGTCGCCATGGGCCTGGCGCTGAACGAAATCGACCGCGAAGCCCGCGCCATCGAGTTCTATGAACTGCTGTCGTCGTTCGACTTCATGTCGTCCACGCCGACCCTGTTCAACTCCGGCACCCGCCGCTCGCAGCTGTCGTCGTGCTACCTGACGACGGTGCCCGACGACCTCGACGGCATCTACGAAGCCATCAAGGAAAACGCCCTGCTGTCGAAGTTCGCCGGCGGCCTGGGCAACGACTGGACCCCGGTGCGCGCCCTGGGCTCGCACATCAAGGGCACCAACGGCAAGTCCCAAGGCGTGGTCCCCTTCCTGAAGGTGGTCAACGACACGGCCGTGGCCGTGAACCAGGGTGGCAAGCGCAAGGGCGCCGTCT
>JAJUHM010000541.1 GCA_029279925.1 Aquabacterium olei | reverse complement strand
CGGTGCGTTCCAGGCCAGATGGCACAAGAGGTCGAAGGGGTCGGCCTCGGGCTGGTCGCTGGCGGCGGCCAGCGCCTCGAAGCTGATGCCGCGCTCGGTGAGCTCGCGCAACACTTCGCTGCGGGTGTCCGGGTGTCCCCAGGCCGATTGCAGGGCTTCGCGGGTCGGATACAGGGTGCGAACGGCGCGGCCGGCGTACTCGCTGTACTTCACCACCTGCAGTTTCTTGCCCTCCGGGTCCAGGTCGTACACCAGGTGGCCGATGACTTCGACTTCGCCGCCGTCGATGTAGTACTTGCGCGGCTCGCGCGGCGGTTCGTTGATGAGCATGCCGCCTGCGCCCGGGCCAATCTGTTCTTCGGGCACTTCGTATTCGAAAGGCGGGGCTTCAGGCGGCGCATCCGGTGCCGCTGGGGGAGCGGTTTCTGTAATGCTGACCTGCTCGCCCGACTCGTCGACCGTCACTTCCTCGATGAGCGCGGGCTCACCATCGAAATCCGGATCGGCAAAGTGCCGGGTGGCCGTGCCGGTGAAATCGATGATGTTGAAGTACTCCTTGCCATAGTCGACCTTCAGCCGCGTGCCGCGCCCGACGATCTGCTTGAACTCGGCGCGCGAGCCCACGACCCGGGCCAGCACCACGTTCTTGACCATCTCGGCATCGACGCCGGTGGTCAGCAACTGAGAGGTGGTGAGGATGACCGGCGTGGGCTTGTCCACGTCCTGGAAATGCGCCAGATGGGTCAGTCCGGTGGCGCCTTCGTCGGCGGTGACGCGGCAGACATAGTCCGGGTACTGCTTCACCAGATCGCTGTTGAGGTTGACGAGCTCCTGCCGCATTTCCGCGGCGTGCTCCTGGTCCACGCAGAACACCAGCGTCTTGGCGAAACGGTCGGTGCCTTTCAGGAAGTCGGTCAGATGCCGGGCCATCGCGCGAGTGCGAGCGCGCAGGGCGACAACGCGCTCGAAGTCCTTGGTCTGGTACTCGTCGTCGGGCACCTCGCGGCCGTAGCGGTCCAACTCGTCCTTGCTCGGCCGCCAGCCTGCAGCGTCGACGGTGGTGATCACCCGATGCACGCGGTAGGGCGCGAGGAAGCCGTCCTCGATGCCCTGTCGTAGGCTGTAGGTGTAGACCGGGTTGCCGAAGTACTCGTAGGTGTCGCGCGACTCTTCACGCAACGGCGTCGCCGTCATGCCGAACTGGACCGCCGGCGCGAAGTAGTCCAGCACGGCGCGCCAGGCGCTCTCGTCGCGGCTGGAGCCGCGGTGGCACTCGTCGATGATGATCAGGTCGAAGAAGTCAGGCCGGTACTGCCGGAAGACGTCGGTGCTGGCGGTGGAGAGCGCCTGATAGATGCCGAAGTACATGTCCCGACTCTGGCTGACGTCGCCACCGGCGATCTTGTGCCGGGCATCGCCGAAGGGCGCAAACATCTTGGCCATTGGATCGTCGACCAGGATGTTGCGGTCAGCCAGGAACAGGATCTTCGGTCGGCGGTATTCGCCGGTACGGTTCCAGCGGCTGCTCCACAGCTTCCAGCAGATCTGGAACGCGACGCAGGTCTTGCCGGTGCCTGTGGCCAGGGTGGCGAGGATGCGCTTCTGGCCAAGCAGGATCGCCTCGATTACGCGATGGATCGCGATCTGCTGGTAGTAGCGCGGCACCTTGCCCGACACCAGGTTGAACGGCTCCAGCAGGTGTGATGCGGCTTCCTGGGGAAGACGCGCCGCGGCGGTCAGGCGGGCAAACAGCTCGTCGGGCGTGGCGTAGCGGTCAACCTCACGCTCGGTGCCCGTGGTGTAGTCGATCTCGATGATGCGGTGGCCGTTGGTAGCGTAGGCGAACTTGAGCCCCAGGATTTCCGCGTACTCGCGGGCCTGCTGCACGCCGGTTTCGGCGGGGAGGCCGATCTCCTTGGCTTCGACGACGGCCAGGGGATAGTCCCGGCGGTAGTACAGCAGGTAGTCGGCGCGCTTCTGTTTGCCACGCCGGACCTTGCCACCCGCGACGATGATGCGGCCATTGGTGAAGCTGCGCTGTTCACCGATGGCGTGAGGTTCCGCGCCCCAACCTGCCTCGACGAGCTTCGGAGTGACGAACTCGCGGCAGGTGTCTGCTTCGGTGATCACGCCATCGCGCATTGCCTGCCCCTTCATCGTCGCCCTTCAGTCGATCAAGACCTTGAAGCTGGTCGCCAGCGCGATGGGCTCGATCTCGCGCACGGTCTTCTTCAACGCCACCAATCCG
>JAJUHM010000540.1 GCA_029279925.1 Aquabacterium olei | reverse complement strand
CGTTGAAAGTCTCTCATGGCCGGTGATTCGAAGAAGGTCCAGCCGATCATCATCAAGCGCATCAAGAAGGGTGGCCACGCCGCCCATGGTGGCGCCTGGAAGATCGCCTACGCCGACTTCGTGACCGCGATGATGGCTTTCTTCCTGCTGATGTGGCTGCTGGGCTCGACCACCGAAGGGGACAAGAAAGGCATTGCCGACTACTTCAACAGCCCGCTGAAGATTGCCTTCTTCGGCGGCAGCGGCGCCGGTGATGCAACCTCGCTGGTCAAGGGCGGCGGTACCAACCTCAGCGAAACGGTGGGCCAGGTCAAGAAGGGCAGCGCCGACGAGGCCGAAGAAAAGCGCCGTCGAAAGGCTGTGCGGATGGAACAGGCGCGTGCCGAGGCCGCACGCCTGCGCGTGCTCAAGCAGAAGGTCGAGGAAGTGATTGCCAACGACGACCGGCTCGCCAAGTACAAGACGCAGATCCAGCTCGACATGACGGCCGAAGGCCTGCGCATCCAGATCATCGACGACCAGAACCGCGCCATGTTCGAAAGCGGTGCCAGCGATGTCAACAGCTACATGCGCGACATCCTGCGGGCCATTGGCGGCGTGCTGGACGAGGTTCCGAACCGCCTGACCATCGAGGGCCACACCGATGCCAAGCCCTTCAGCGGCGGCGAACGCGGCTACAGCAACTGGGAGCTGTCCGCCGACCGCGCCAACGCGTCGCGGCGCGAGCTGATCGCGGGCGGACTGAAGGGCACCAAGGTCCTGCGCGTGCAGGGGCTGGCCGCCAGCATGCTGTACGAGAAGGACAACCCCGAGAGCCCCCTGAACCGGCGCATCAGCATCATCGTGATGAACCGGGAGGCCGAGGACCGCTTCTTCAACGTGGCGCGCGCGGAATCTCTCACGCCCGAGGACGACGAAGCGCCTTCGGAGCCCCCTACACCGGACATCCGGCCCTCAAGACCCGATCTGTCTGGCCGATAAGCCAGCAATGAGCCCGGCAGCCAGGCCGGCAACTGACCAAGGACGACCCCCATGAGCCAACCAGCTGACATGAAATTCCTGATCGTGGACGACTTTTCCACGATGCGACGGATCGTGCGAGGCCTGCTGAAGGAGATCGGCTACGTCAACGCCGAAGAGGCCGAAGACGGCGTGGTCGCACTCAACATGCTGAAGAACGGGCGTTTCGACTTCGTCGTCAGCGACATCAACATGCCCAACATGAACGGCTTCGAGCTGCTTCAGGCGATCAAGGCCGACGACGGGCTCAAGCACCTGCCCGTGCTGATGGTCACGGCGGAAGCCAAGAAGGAAGACATCGTGCTGGCTGCGCAATCGGGCGCGGCGGGCTACATCGTCAAGCCCTTCACCAAGGCGACCCTCGAAGAGAAGGTGCAGAAGATCATGCAAAAACTGGCCACCACGGCCTGAACATCGGGGAGTCGATCATGAAAGTGGACCTGCCAGACAACATGCAGATGCCGGCGGCCTCGCCGGAAATCTTCCAGCAACTGGGCACCCTGACGCGCCAGCTGCACGACACGATGAACATGCTGGGGGTCCTGCCGGGTCTGAAGCACAACGTCGACGACCTGCCCGATGCGCGCAGCCGCCTGAACTACATCGCCACCAAGACGGCCGAAGCCGCCGAGAAGGTGCTGAACCTGGTGGACACGGCCAAGGCCGACCAGGAGCACATCGCCACCGAAACCCGCAAGCTCGCCTCGCTGATCACGGCCGATCCCGTGAAGGCCGTCGCCAGCGGCGCGGTGTTCAACTTCGTGCAGGACGTCGAGAAGGTGACCCACCGGGTCGACGGCCACCTGACCGACATCATGATGGCGCAGGACTTCCATGACCTCACGGGCCAGGTGGTGGCCAAGGTCGTGCGACTGGCGTCCGACCTCGAGACCCAGCTCGTGAAGCTGCTGGTCCAGGCCGCCCCGCCCGAGCAGGCCCACAAGGTCGAGGCCGCGCTCACGGCCCATCACGAACCCAAGCTCGAAGGCCCGGTCATCAACCCCGAAGGCCGCACCGACGTGGTGGCCAACCAGAGCGAGGTCGACGACCTGCTCGCCAGCCTCGGCTTCTGACGCCGGCGCCACGGGACACCGCAACAAGGCCACCCTCGGGTGGCCTTGTGCTTTCCGGGCGCGTTCAGGCCTGCTGCGCCATGGCTTCGCGCACGGCGCTCACCTGCCGGCGCGACACGGCCAGCCACACCAGGGTCGGGCGGATCTGAACCGCCCATCCCT
>JAJUHM010000539.1 GCA_029279925.1 Aquabacterium olei | reverse complement strand
GACCGCAGACATGGTCAAGACCATGGCCGACAAGCCCATCATCCTGGCGCTGGCCAACCCCGAGCCCGAGATCCGCCCCGAGCTGGCCAAGGCCGCGCGTCCGGACTGCATCATCGCCACCGGCCGCTCCGATTACCCGAACCAGGTCAACAACGTCCTGTGCTTCCCCTACATCTTCCGCGGTGCGCTCGATTGCGGCGCCACGAAGATCACCGAAGCCATGAAGCTGGCCTGCGTGCGCCAGATCGCCGACCTGGCCAAGGCCGAGATCTCTGACGAAGTGGCCGCAGCCTACCCGGGCCGCGAGCTGCGCTTCGGCCCGGACTACCTGATCCCGACGCCGTTCGATTCGCGCCTGATCCTGCGCATCGCGCCGGCCGTGGCCGAAGCCGCCGCGGCCTCGGGCGTGGCCACGCGCCCCATCGCCGACCTGAAGGCCTACCGCGACTCGCTGTCGCAGTTCGTCACCAACACGGGCCTGTTCATGCGCCCGCTGTTCCTGGGCGCCAAGGCCAATCCGCAACGCAAGCGCATCGCCTACGCCGAAGGTGAAGACGACCGCGTGCTGCGCGCAGCCCAGATCGCCGTCGACGATGGCCTGGCCTTCCCCGTTCTGGTGGGCCGCCCGGACATCATCGCCACCCGCATCGAGCGGGCCGGCCTCCGCCTGGAGCCGGGCGTGAACTGCGAGATCGTGAACCCGGCCAAGGACGAGCGCTTCAAGCAGTACGTCGAGGCCTACCGCCAGCTGCGCTGCCGCGATGGCTTCACGCCGGAGCTCGCCAAGGTGGCCGTGCGCCGTTCGAACTCGCTGATCGCCACGCTGCTGGTGAAGATGGGCGATGCCGACGGCATGATCTGCGGCGTCATCGGCCGCTACGACTACCATCTGGACCACGTGCGCGAAGTGATCGGCGTGAAGCCGGGCGCCCACGGTCTGGCCGCGCTGAACGCGCTGATCCTGGACCAGCACAACCTGTTCATCGCCGACACCTTCGTCAACGAAGACCCGACGGCCGAGCAGCTGGCCGACATCGCGATGATGGCCGTGGAAGAGGTGCAGCGCTTCGGCCTGCCGCCGCGCGTGGCTTTCCTGTCGCACTCGATGTTCGGTTCCAGCCGCCGCCCCTCGGCTCAGAAGATGCGCCAGGCGCGCGACCTGTTCGTCGCCCGCATGCCCCACATCCCGGCCGATGGTGAGATGCAGGGCGATGCCGCGCTGAGCGAATCCCTGCGCAGCAAGCTGCTGCCCGAGACCACGCTGGACGGCACGGCCAACATCCTGATCTGTCCCAATCTGGATGCTGCCAACATCCTGTTCAACGTGCTGAAGATGACCGGCGGCAATGGCGTGACGGTGGGCCCGATCCTGCTGGGCGCTGCAGCCCCTGTGCACATCCTCAACCCGTCTGCCACGGTGCGCCGCATTGTCAACATGACGGCTGTGGCTGTCGCCCACGGCGGCAAGTGACCGGCCTGGCCGCGTGGCAGACTCGCGGCCAAGCATGAGCACCACCGCCCCCACCTCTTCTGCCGCGCCACGCCTGTGGCACGGCTACGCTGCCGCCCTGGCCACCGTCGTGATCTGGGCTGGCTTCATCCTCGTGTCCCGGCTGGGCGGCAAGACCGGCCTGACGGGCTGGGACATCGTGGCGCTGCGGCTGGGTGTGGCCTCGGTCGTGATGCTGCCTCTGTCGCTGCGCCTGCCCGCCGGCACGTGGCGCGATCGCCGGTTGTGGACGCTGGCCGTCATCGGCTGCCTGGGCTTTCTGATCTTCGTCTACCTGGGCTTCAAGCGTGCGCCAGCCGCCCACGGCGGCATCCTGATCCCCGGCATGCAGCCCTTTCTCGTCACGGCCATTGCCTGGGTGCTGCTCGGGGCGCGGCCTTCGCGGCAGCGCCTGTGGGCCCTGGTGCCGATCGCATTGGGCGTGACCTGCATGGCGGTGCCCGTCGTGGCCAGCCTGGGCGAAGGCCCTTCCACGCTTGGCGGCGACCTGCTGCTGCTCACAGGCTCGCTGTGCTGGGCGACCTACAGCGTGCTGGTGCGCAAGTGGGTGTATGACGCCTGGCTGCTCACACGCTTCGTCACGATCGCCTCGGCGCTGTTGTTCCTGCCGGTGTATGCACTGGCGCTGCCCAAGGCGAAAGCTATAAAGTTTCTATTCTTGACGAAAACATTGCCCATGATGACAAGCCTGGCCTGTATCATCATGAAGAATATATCGATATGTGCCGCGGTCCGCACGTGCCGAACATGCGCTTCTGCCAT
>JAJUHM010000538.1 GCA_029279925.1 Aquabacterium olei | reverse complement strand
GACAGCTCGTGCGTGATCCCGCAGCCGCCGTGGCAACTGCCGGGAAAGCTCCAGTAGAACGTCAGTCGGCTCGCCCCCTGTGGCGACAGGTAGGTGTCCACGCGGGGCAGCGCCCAGGGCACCCCGGCCAGCATCTCCCCGAAGGTCCAGGCGACGTGGTCGTCGAGCTGCCACTGCCCACATCCGATGCCCAGACGAAACCGGGCGTGCCGGGTTCCGTCCGTGAGCACCTCGTCGAGGAGCAAGGTCGGGGTCGGGTCGGCCGCGATGAACAGGCCGGTCTCGCGGCCCTCGACGGCGACTCGGAGGTCGATCGTCGAGTCGATCTGCTTCTCGGCCGCGCGTGCGTGGTGCACCGGCCAAGCCAGTGCCAGGCACAGCGCAAGCGCCGCAGAACACGTCAACGTGGTGCGCATGGGGAGCTCCTGTTGAACTGCGTGGACGATTCGACGCTTCAACCACTCGCCGCACCCAAGTTATCGCACAGCGGCGCGCCGTGCGCCACCCCCTGAGCGGACACACAGGGGGGGCTGGTCACGGGCCGCTCAGGCGCCCGTCAGCCGCGTGAGCGCTTCCTCGTACTTGGCCGCGGTCTTCTCGATGACCTCCTGCGGCAGCGCGGGCGACGGCGCGGTCTTGTCCCAGGGCTGGCCGTTCACCGTGGCCTGCTCCAGCCAGTCGCGCAGGAACTGCTTGTCGTAGCTGGGCGGGTTGCGGCCTTCGACGTAGCCTTCCGCGGGCCAGAAGCGCGAGGAATCGGGCGTCAGCACCTCGTCCATCACGGTCAGCGTGCCGTGCTCGTCCAGGCCGAATTCGAACTTGGTGTCGGCAATGATGATGCCCTTGGTCAGCGCGTAATCGGCCGCGGTCTTGTAGAGCTTCAGCGCCAGCGCGCGCACCTTCTCGGCCATCTCGGCGCCGATGATCTCGCTCATCTTCTCGAACTAGATGTTCTCGTCGTGCTCGCCCACTTCGGCCTTGGTGGCGGGGGTGAAGATGGGCTCAGGCAGCTTGCTCGCGTTCTTCAGGCCGGCGGGCAGCTTCACGCCGCACACCTCGCCGTTGTCCTGGTATTCCTTCCAGCCGCTGCCGGCCAGGTAGCCCCGCACGACGGCCTCCACCGGCAGGGGCTTGAGCTTCTTGACCAGCATGGCGCGGCCCTCGACCTGCGGGCGCTCCTCGGGCGTCACGACGCTCAGCGGGTCTTCCCCGGTCAGGTGGTTGGGGGCCACGTCCTTGAGCAGGTCGAACCAGAACAGCGCCATCTTGGTCAGCAGCGCGCCCTTGCCGGGGATCGGCTCGCCCATGATCACGTCGAACGCGCTGATGCGGTCGGAGGCCACCATCAGGATGCGGTCGTCGCCGACGGCGTAGTTGTCGCGAACCTTGCCGCGGGCCAGCAGCGGCAGCGAGGTGATGGCGGAGGTGTGCAGGGCAGAAGTCATGGGCTGTGGGCGACTGGGAAAAGCACATCCGGGCGGGCGCGGGCGGCCGCCCCGGACATCAAACCGACATTGTGCCGCCTGTTGCCCTTCACGCCCACTGCCCCGGCCCGTGTCAGCCGGCGGGACCGCCTGCGTCGCGCCCCGGAGTCGCCGCAACCAGCGCGTCGAGTTCGTCCATCATCCGGCCCAGGTCCAGCGGCTTGGTCCAGTAGGCGCTGAAGCCGGCGGCCAGGGCACGTTCGATGTCGGCTGGCATCGCGTCCGCAGACACCACCACGGCCGGCACGTCGCGCAGATGGGGCAGACGCCTCAGCGCCGCCAGCAGCGCCAGCCCGTCCATGTCAGGCAGGTGCATGTCGAGCAGCAGCGCACGGGGCCGCATGCGCGCCGCGACCGCCAGTGCCTCCTGCCCGTCTTCGGCCACCGTCAGGCGGTAGTCGGGTCGGTCCTCGAACACCGAGGTCATCAAGATGGCATTGACCCGGTTGTCCTCGACGTACAGCACCTCGTGCACGGGATGGCCTTCTGGCGGCGGCGTGGCCTCAGGCGGCTGCCAGGCTGGCGCGGCCTCGTCCAGCGCACCGGCCCCGGTCGATGCCCACGGCTCGTGTGCGGCGGGCCGCCCCTGCTCGGCATCCGGCACGGCCTGCAGCGCGACCATGAAGCACGCCCCCTCTCCCGGCTCGGAGTGCAGGGTCAGCACGCCCCCCATCAGCTCGACCAGGCCCCGCGTGATGACGAGGCCCAGCCCCACCCCTTCCACACCGGACTGCTCGGCCCCGAGCCGGTTGAAGGGCTGAAACAACTGCCGCTGCTGCGCCTCCGACAGGCCCGGGCCCT
>JAJUHM010000537.1 GCA_029279925.1 Aquabacterium olei | reverse complement strand
GGGGGCCGGCCCCCTGCGGTTTCTTGGGCGCCCCGGGGGGGGGCTGGGGGGGCGGGGCAGGCCTGGGGGTGGAAGAAGACATGGCGGGCGGCTCAGTCGGCCGTATCGAAGGCGAAGACGCGGTTGCGGCCCGTCTGCTTGGCCTGGTAGAGCGCCTCGTCTGCCGCAGAAATCAGTTGGGCAGGCGTGGCATGCGGCGCGGAGGGGCGCATGCACGCCACGCCGATGCTCACGGTGACGATGGCGTGCGTGTTGGAGGCCGAATGCAGCCGGTTCAGGCCTTCGACACCCTTGCGCACGCGCTCGGCCGCCGCCTGAGCCGTGCTCAGCGGGGTGTCGGTCAGGACGGCGATGAATTCCTCTCCGCCGAACCGCCCCACCAGGTCCGTGGGCCGGCGAAGCCGACGCTTGAGGGTGCCGGCAACGTCGCGAAGGCAGGCGTCGCCCTCCGGGTGACCATAGCGGTCGTTGTAGGCCTTGAAGTGGTCCACATCGATCATCATCACCGACACCTCGGTGCCGTCAAGTCGGGCCCGCTCCCACACCTGCGCCAGGAACTCGTCGACGTGCCGGCGGTTGGCCACCCCGGTGAGCATGTCGCTGCGTGAAATCCGGTCGAGGTCTTCGTTGGCCGCCGCCAGCTCGTCGAGCAGCAGGTGCTCGCGCAAGCGCATCAGCCAGTTGCGGCGCTCGTCCTTCTCCATGGTGTAGGTGGCGTACAGCGTGAACACCGCCGTGGCGACCACGGTCAGCACCACGGGGATCAGCAGGGCGACAGGCGCCCGCTCACGCATCAGCCAGGCCGAGATCAGACAGCACATCACCACGAACACGTCGAGCACCAGAGCGGGCCGGAAACGCATCCGGGCCACGCCGCTGGCAAACGTGAGGATGGAGGTCAGGCTCACCAGGTAAGCCGGGGCCAGGACATCGGTGCTGAGCACGCACAGCCCGGTCGAAATCAAGGCTGCGGCCATGCCCGAGACCGCCGCCATCCCTTCCCGGATGCGCGGCCGGTCGAGCCTGGCGAGCACGATGATGACGGCGAACATCAGCGGCGTGAACACCAACAGCCGCAGGCGCAGGGCCAGATCGAACTGATCCGGCACCATCAGGTAGTCGGAGACGAGGAACAGGTTGAACGCCGCCGCCACAAAGACGCTGTTGACCAGCAGCCGCCGGATGCGCTCGGCCGACGTGTCGTTCAGGAACTGCGCTTCGAGGTCGCCAGGAAAGCGCAGCCCGCGCCAGCCTTCGTCCAGCAGGCCGTCGATGCGACCGACCTCCTGTCCGGCCAGAGGCGGGGGCAGGGCTGCGGCCGGCGCGAGAGCAGGCAGGCGTGTCTCGCCGCCGGTGCCCGTTACGGGCCCGAGCCTGTCACTGCAACCGGTACATGCCATGTGGAAATCGTACCGGAACGACAGGGCGGGTGGCGCGCTCTGTGCTCAAGGCTTACCCTAGCGGACAGCCTGATCCGGCAACGGGTCAGTGAAACAGCCCTTGCAGTTGCTGCCAGGAGCGCTTGAAGAAGCCGGCGCGCTCGACCGCCTCGAGCGCGACCATCGGCTGCTCGGCCAGCGTCTTGCCATCCACCGTGGCCACCACCTTGCCGATGACGGCCCCCTTGGCGATCGGGGCCACCAGGTCAGGCTGAAGCTGGACGGCCGTACGCACCTGCGCGGCCTGGCCGCGCGGTACCAGCACAGTCCAGTCACGAGCCACGCCAGCGCGCACCTGGTCTGCCACACCGAAGCGGACCTTGCCGACGCCGGCCGGCGCCTGGGCCTTCAGCAGGTTGGCACTCTCGAAGGAGCTGAATCCCCAGTTGAACATGGCCCGGGTCTGGTCGGCGCGCGACTGCATGCTCGCCGACCCCATGACCACCGAGATGAGCCGCATGCCGTTGCGGCGCGAAGAGGCCACCAGGCAGAAGCCGGCGTCGTTTGTGTGCCCGGTCTTGAGGCCATCCACCGTGGGATCGGTGTAGAGCAGGGCGTTGCGGTTGCCCTGCTTGATGCCGTTGTACTTGAACTCTTTTTCAGCGTAGATGCCGTAGTAGTCGGCGCTGTCGCGGATGATCGCGCGGGCCAGGATGGCCATGTCGCGCGCCGAGGCCTGGTGGTTGGGCGCGGGCAGGCCGGTTGCATTGGCGAACTGGGTGTGGTTCATGCCCAGCCGTTTGGCCTCCTTGTTCATCAGCTGCGCGAACGCGGCTTCCGTGCCGGCCAGGTGTTCGGCCATGGCCTTGGAGGCGTCGTTGCCCGACTGGATGATGATGCCGCGCAGCATG
>JAJUHM010000536.1 GCA_029279925.1 Aquabacterium olei | reverse complement strand
GGCATGAAGACCATGCGCAGGGTGTCCAGCTGGCGATGCAGCAGGGCATCCCACTTCAGCCGCTCCAGAAGGGTGCGCAGCAAGGTCATCACCACCTGTGAGCCGATGCGCTCCAGTCCGTGCACGCCGCCCACGAAGGCGACAGCGGGGTGGGTCAGGTCATGGCTGCCGAGGCTCACGACCGGGACGTCGAAGCGCGCCGAGCCGCAATCGACCGTGCACGCCACACGCGCCTGAACATGGGCGCCGCCTGCATCGATGAGGCGCATCAGGTCGTCGAGGTCGGAGAGGTGCGTGTGCAAGCGAAGGACCGGACGCCTCTGGGGGCGTTGCAAGGGCTGACCCGCGATCGTGCGCAGGCGATGTGTCAGCTTGACGACGGCCGAGAGTGGCTGTGGGTGGAGCGGCTGTCACGGTTCTGTCATGCCCGGCCGATACCGTGCCGTCCGAAGGAGATCCACCATGCTGCACCACCTGTTGCACTCTCGCCGCCTGGCTCGCTCGATGGCCCTCGCCGTGGCGGTGGTGGCGGGCATGTGGGAATGCGCCGCACTCATGCGGTCACGCGTCAGCGGCGGGACGGCTCACCGCTGAGGCGAACGCTCCACCCCGGAAGCCCCTCGATGAAGCGTTCGACCGCGTCCGTGTAGCTGCCCGGCTTGCCCAGCGTGGCGTTGATGTCCCCGTGCGACAGCGGCACCGGCAGGATGTGCATCTCTGGCGCGTCTGACGGGATGGCCGCCGCAAAGCTGCGCGCCTGAGGGCAGGCGTCTGCGCGACGCGAGCTGCACACGGCCAACATCGGTGCCGCCATGCGCGTGAGTCGGTGCAAGGGCGACGCCGCAACCCAGTCCGAGCGTGCCGTCCCGAACGCGCGGTCGTACAACGCGAGATGGCGTCCGCTCATCACGGCCACCACGTCGAAGGCGGCACTGTCCAGGCTCACCGTGCCGAGCCAGGGCAGGGCTCCTTCGGCCTGGGTGAATGCGGGATGGGCCGTGAGCAGGGCCACCAGGTGGGCGCCAGCGGAGTGGCCCATCATCACCACCTGCCGGGGATCACCCCCCCAGGAAGGTGCATCGCGCTGCACGCTTGCCAGCGCGCGGGCCACGTGGCGGGCCTGCTCCAACGGCGGCGTCTCGGGCAGCATCGGGTAGTTCACCGACACCAGTGCCACATTGCGCGGTACCCAACGACGGACCTTGTTGTCCACGACCGGCGCGTGGGCTTTGTCGCCATGGGCCCATCCCCCACCGTGCACCATCACGATGATGGGCATGGTCTGCATGGGCCGTCTGGATGGCAGGTAGACGTCGTAGCGCTGGGCGCTGTGGGGCCCATAAGCCCGATCGGCCAGTCGGACCACGCCCGTCGGAAGGCGGCCGCTTGCACGGAAGGCTTCCATGCCCTCGTCCAGATCCGGCTCGGTGGTCTGCGCGGGCGATGGCTGGCCCTCCAGCCTCGCGCGCAAGCGGTCCCCGAGCGGGCCGGCGATCGCCGTGGCGTGAGCCACGAGCAGGCTGAGGCAGCATGCGCCCGCGGCAAGCCCGGGCAAGCGAGGAGTGTTCATGATGTGCCTGTGGCGAGTCCGAGCCTGTTCAATGCGGCACGCCCTCAGGCCGTTGACACGCCATGCGCCACAATGGGCGGATGAGCAATGCCCGCAATGATCTCGTCCTGTTCAGCCCCTCCGGCATCGTCGCCAAGGCCACCCCGGTTCGCAAGGCGGCCCGCCGCCTCAAGGCCCTGGGATTCGATGTCCGCGTCGATGAGTCTGCGTTGCTCAAACAGCAGCGGTTTGCAGGGGATGACGACAGCCGCCTGGGCGCCCTGCATCGCATCGCCGCAGAAGGGCCCGCCGTGGCGCTCGCCACGCGAGGAGGCTACGGACTGAGTCGCATCCTCGACCGGATCGACTGGAAGGCGTTGCAGCGCAGCGTCGAGCAGGGAACGGCCTGGGTGGGTTACAGCGACGTGACCGCATTGCAATTGGGGGCCATGGCCCATGGCGCGGCCGGGCCCGCTCAGCCGGGTGAAGGCGTGCGTGCCGGGTTCTGGGCCGGCCCGATGGCGTGCGAGGACTTCGGCAGCGCCGACAGCGACCTTGGTGGCGATGACGTCACCCAGGAGACCTTTGTGGAGGCCATGTCGGGCGAACTCGAGGCCGTGGGCTTTCGCACCGAAGCTGGCTTCGACGGGCTGGAGTTGAGCGGCCGCTTGTGGGGCGGCAACCTCGCAGTGGTCCAGGCCATGCTGGGCACCCCCCACTTCCCCAAGGTCCGCGGCGGCAT
>JAJUHM010000535.1 GCA_029279925.1 Aquabacterium olei | reverse complement strand
CGAGGGGCTGCCGCTGCAGGAGATCGCCATCCTGTTGGGGCTGGAAACGGGAACCGTCAAGATACACCTGCACCGCGCCGTGACCACGCTGCGCGCGGAGCTTGCCGATGTCTACGAGGATGTGCCATGAAACCGGACTGCTTGAACGAACGTGATCTGATCCTGCTGCACTACGGGGAGGCCCCCGAAGGGTTGACCTTGTCCGCGGCGACGGCCCACCTGGCCGGCTGTCCGGGGTGCCGGGAGCGCCGCGACCGGCTTGTGGCCGACCTGGCCCGCATTCCGGCGATTGCCGATCCCGACCCGGTGGTCGCCACCCGGATCGCCGCCCGTGTCAACGAGCGTCTTCAGGGCGGCTCCGCACGCCGGTGGCTGCCGCTTATAAGCGGCGCGGCGGTTGCTGCCGCGGCCCTGGTCATCACCTTCACCGCCCTGTCGCCGCAGCAAGGGATCGAGCCAGCCGCCCCGCCGGTCGCGCCGACGATGGTTTCGATCGATGTCGAAGAAGAGATGCCCGACATCGAGTTTCTCGAAGAGCTCGAGCTGATCGAGGAACTCGAATTCCTCCGGCAGATCGAAGGAGTCTGACATGTCCGTCAAACTGTTCCCGACGACCTGCGCCCTGGTCATTCTGGCCTGCCTGCTCACTACCCCGGCGGTGGCCGCAAAGGGGGGCAACAAAGGCGGCAATGGCAATGGCGACCTGCAGCAGTGGTGGCAGACCCTGCCGCAGAGCGAGCGCCAGATGTTGCGCGATCGCTACGAAATTTACCAGGGACTCCCCCCGGAAAAACGGGATCGGCTCCGCCAGCGCTGGGAGCATTACCGTGAGCTTTCACCGGAAGAACGCCAGAAGGTTCAGAAGAAGTTCCAGCGCTGGCAGGATATGGATCCGGAAGATCGCGACCGGCTGCGCGGCACTTATCGCAAGTTCCGCAATCTTCCCGACGACCAGCGCCAGCAGCTGAAGGAGGAGTACGAACGGCTGCGCGAGCTGCCGGACGCCGAGCGCGAACGCCGCCGCGAGGAGCTCCGCCAGCGCTACTTCAGCGACGACCCGCCGCCGAAGCGGAAGAACCGGTAAAGGCCGTTCGCCCCAACCAAGACAACGTGCTCCCCGCCCGACTTCGCCACCAGCAATCGCGCTACATTTTCCAGGCCGTTTGGTTTGCGGTCTTCTTTGCGTTGCTTCTGAACAATGCTCCGCCGCAGGCGTGGATTGGACTGCTGGCAGCCGCGTTGCTCTCGTCACTGCTGGTCAAGCGTGCAGCGTGCTCTTTCGTCTGCCCCCTCTTCCCGATCGGTGAACTGCTCTGGCGAAGCGGGGAGAAGCTGTTCGGGCGAACCTTCGCCCCACCATTCTGGTTCGATCTGGTGCTGCGTTCAGGGAAGTACCTGCTGCTGGCGGGACTCGCATGGGGGTACTTCCATGGAAGTGCCCCCATGCAGCAGGCTGCGCCCCTCCCGGTCCTGCTTGCCGCTCTGCTGGTCCTCGGCCTCTTCTTCCAGATGCCGTGGTGCCGCTACCTCTGCCCGGCCGGCGCCTTGTTCGGCCTGGCTTCGCTGGCGTCCCTCGGCAAAATCCGCCGCACCCCCCGCCACTGCGTACGCTGCCACAAGTGCAGCCACCGCTGCCCCGCCAGCCTGCCGGTCATGCAACTGACTACCGTGCGCTCCGCGGAGTGTTTCGCCTGCTACCGCTGTGTCAACGGCTGCCCCGCCCCCGCCGCCCTGGATTTTGCAGCGCCAGGCAACCGGGTTATCCCGGCGTGGCTGACGGGGATCGTGGCCGGCACAATCCTCCTTGCCGGACTGCTGGCCGGATTCGTTTCTTAACAAAAAAAATAGGAAGGGCACCCAAACAGGCGCCCTTCCTGATCATCTTCTTTGCTTTTTACCGTCTCTCGCGTCTCTCTGCTCGCTTCTGCCCCCTACTGCATTTCGTAGATCAGCAGTGCAGAGTTGCCGTGACTAGCCTTGAGTACCCCGCCACGCGAAAACATGACCAGCATGACGATTTCCGCCGCGCCGTCGTTGTCGGCATCGGCCATGCGGAAGTCACCCAGGTAGCCACCCTGCGGCTTGGTGCGCCAGCGCTCGACCAGTGAGTAGCCGTCGTAGGCTACCGCTTTCAGATGGCTGCTGTTGAATGAACGGAAGGCGCTGAAGGTGCGACTCCCCTCGTTGACCGGCACCAGCACCGTTCCGTCTGCCCCCCGTTCAAGACGAGGGTGAAGAAAAGCGTAGCGGGTGCTGCCATCCTGCAGCCCTGCCGAGCGCTCGAACGAGGTT
>JAJUHM010000534.1 GCA_029279925.1 Aquabacterium olei | reverse complement strand
GGATCCTTCAGGGCCTTGAGTTGGGCGGCAAAGCCCCCCTTGGTCGGCGGCACCAGGTGGGCCGGGTCGTGAGCGCTGCCGAACCAGAAGATCAGCGCCGTGCCCAGCATGATGGCCGCGTACACCTGCGGCACCATCGTCCAGCCCAGGGCCACCACGATGACGGGCGCGACGAACTTGTTGACGGCGGCACCCGAGTTGCCGGCGCCGAACACGCCCATCGCGAAGCCTTGCTGGTTCTTGGGGAACCAGCGGGCCACGTACGGAGTGCCGACCGAGAAGGAGCCGCCGGCCAGCCCCACGAACAGGCCCAGCACCAGGAAGTGCCAGTACTCGGTGGCATAGGCCATCAGCCAGATCGGCACGACGCAGGCGAGCATCGTGATGAACAACACGATGCGGCCACCGAAGCGGTCCGTCCAGATGCCCAGCGGCACACGCACCAGCGAGCCGGTCAGCACCGGCGTGGCGGTCAGCAGGCCGAACTGCGTGGCAGACAGGCCCAGCTGCTTCTTCAGCGGGATCCCGATGACCCCGAACATCATCCACACCATGAAGCACACCGTGAAAGCCAGCGTGCTCACGACGAGAACCGAGATGGCCCTCCTGTTATTGCTCGACATGGTCGACTCCTTTTCCATGTCGGCAGTGTCGGAACATCAGGCGGGCGTCGGTATCCTTCTGTGGATCAGGTGGGGTCGTTCGATCGGCGTAGTCCGGCGGTCAGGTTTGATCTGGATCAGATGAGGCCATCACCGCGGCCTGAACCCGCGAGGTCAGGTTCAGCTTGCGCAGGATGTGCTGCACATGGATCTTCACCGTGGTTTCCGCGATGTCGAGCGAGCGCGCGATTTCCTTGTTGCTTGCACCGCGGGCAATGCCGCGCAGGATGTCTCGTTCCCGCGGCGACAGCTTGCTGAGCGGGTTCGGCGGCGCGTCGGTGTCCGCCGGCGCGGCCACTGGCTCGGGGGCCGCAAGGGGCTCGGGCGTCGACGGTGCCTGCGCCGCCTGGGTGGCCTGGCGGTAGGCGGCCACCAGCTTGACGGTCATCTCGGGGGAGACGACCGACTCGCCTCGGTGCACGCGGCGGATCGCATCGACCAGATCGTCGCCCTCCGCGGTCTTGAGCAGGTAACCACTGGCGCCCCGCGACAAGGCATGGGCCAGGTCGTCGGCATCCTCGCTGACCGTGAGCATCAGCACCCGGGGGGGCGATGTGTGGGCCAGCAGTTGCGGCAGCGCGTCCACACCGTGCACGCCCGGCAGGTGGTTGTCCAGCAGCACGACGTCGGGTGCGTGCGCCTGCACATGACGCAGCGCCTCGCCGGCATCGCCGGCTTCGGCCACCACCGTGAGGTCGTCGGCAGCGCCGAGCAGGGCGATCAGACCGCGGCGAAACAGGGTGTGGTCGTCGACCACCAGCAGGCGGATGGGCATGGCGCGGGGTGCACAAGGGCGAAGAGGATGTCGCTCGCGATTGTCCGGCATGGCGGGCCGGTATCGGGGAACTACTCCTACCGAAGGATGGGCAGGGCGCGGTGCGCTGCCTAGACTTCTGCATGCCAACGTTGGCGCTGCCAGCCTGTTTTGTGCCATGCCTGCCCTCATCGACCCGTTCGGCCGCGTGATCGACTACCTGCGCGTTTCCATCACCGACCGCTGTGACCTGCGCTGCACCTATTGTTTGCCGCAGTCGTTCAAAGGCTTCGAGGAGCCGGCGCACTGGCTGCGGCTGGACGAGATGCAGCGCCTGGTGGGGCTGTTTGTCGAGGCCGGCGTCCGCCGCGTGCGCCTGACCGGTGGCGAGCCGCTGCTGCGCCGCGGTGTGGCCGATCTGGCATCCGGGCTCAAAGCCCTGCCCGGGCTGAGCGATCTGTCCATCTCCACCAACGCGACCCGGCTGGACCGCATGGCGCCCTCCCTGCGTGATGCGGGGGTGGACCGCCTCAACATCAGCCTGGACAGCCTGGACCGCAACTGCATGGCGCGCATCACGGGCCGCGACTGCCTGGACGAGGTGCTGCACGGCATCGATGCGGCGGTGCAGGCCGGCTTTGCCCCGATCAAGCTCAACATGGTGGTGCAGCAGGGCATCAACGACCACGAGATCGAGGACATGGTCGGCTATGCGCAACGCCATGGTCTGATCCTGCGTCTGATCGAGCCCATGCCCGTGGGCGACACAGGGCGGGCCGCAGCGGGCCGCGACCTGACGGCCCTCGGGGAAGACCTGGCTCGGCGCTGGAAGCTGGTGCCGCAACTGCACGGCGGCCGCGGTGCGGGAGGCGGGCCGGCCCGATACTGGCT
>JAJUHM010000533.1 GCA_029279925.1 Aquabacterium olei | reverse complement strand
GCCCGCCGGAGAGCTCGTTCGGGTAGTGCGCGGCGCGGTCGGCCAGCGACACCAGCGCCAGCGCCTGGGCGACACGCTCGCGGCGCTCGCGCGCCGTGAGGTTGGTCAGCAGCAGTGGCAGCTCGACGTTCTCGGCCGCGGTCAGCACCGGCAGCAGGTTGTAGAACTGGAAGATGAAGCCGACGTTGGCGGCGCGCCAGTCGGCCAGGGCCGTTTCATCCAACGTGGCGATGTCGACCCCGTTGATGGCGATGGTGCCGCTGCTGGGCTGGTCGATGCCGGCAATGAGGTTGAGCAGCGTGCTCTTGCCCGAGCCGCTGGGGCCCATCAGCGAGACGAACTCGGCTTCCGTCACCTCGAGGTTGATGTCGCGCAGCACGGGAATGGGCTGCCCGCCGCGGGTGTAGGTCTTGCTGAGGTGATCGATGCGGATCACCGGTTCACGTTTTGGGGACTGCATGGTGAACGGCCTCGCGCGCGGTCAGGAGGTGCTCAGCGCGACGCGAGCGCCGTCCTTGAGTCGTGCCGGGGGTGTGACGACGATCTTGTCGCCGGGCTTGATCGGCCCTTGTACTTCGCGCAGGTCACCCAGCTGCCGGCCGGGCTTGACGGCGACGGCCTCCACCGTGCCGCCCTCGGTGCTGCCCTGCACGCGCCAGACCACGCTCTGGCCGTCCCGTTCGGCGATGGCGTTGGCGGGCACAGCCGTCACGGGTTGCTGATCGGCATCGGTGATGTTCTTCGAAAGAAAGGCGACCTTGGCGCTCATCTCGGGCAGCACGCGCGGGTCGAGCTTGTCGAAGCGGATCTTGGTCATGACGGTGGCCTTGGCGCGGTCCACCGTGGGCACGATGCCGACCACCTGCCCGCGGAAGCGGGTGCCGGGCAGCGCGTCCAGCGTGATCTCGACCGGTTGACCGGGACGGGCCTTCGACAGGTTGCCTTCCGACACATCGGCCTCGACCTCGAGCGTGCTCATGTCGGCCATGGTGACCACCGCACCCTGGGCGCCCGCTGCGCTCGACATCGGCAGGATGATGTCGCCGACGTTGGCGTTCTTCACCAGCACCACCCCGTCAAAGGGCGCGCGGATTTCGGTGTAGTCCAGCGCCACCTTCTGGGCCTTGAGCTGGGCGCGCGCCTGCGCCAGCGCGGCTTCTGCGGCCGCCACCTGGGCGAACACGGCCTTGTTCTTGGCCACGACGTTGTCGACCATCTGCCCCGAGACAAAGCCCTGGGACTCGAGGCTGCGGGTGCGGGCGGTTTCGGCACGCGCGTTGATGAGCTGCACCGTGGCCTGCTTGTGGTTGGCTTCGGCCTGGTGCACGGCCGCCTCGGCGGCCAGGATGGTGGCCTGGATGTCGCTGGCGTCGAGCCGGGCCAGCAGCTGGCCCTTCTGCACCTGCGAGCCTTCACGCACGTTCAGCTCGATCAGGCGGCCCGAGGCCTTGGATGACACGGCGGCCCGCCGTTGGGCGACCACATAGCCCGCGGCGGTGAGCTGCACGTACTGCTGAGAAGGGGTGCTCTGTACCACGGACGTGGTGGTGACCTGCGCGGTGCGCGGGTACAGAGCCCAGGCGCCGGCAACGGCCAGTCCGAGGCCGGCAGCCATGGCCCAGGGCAGCAGGGCCGGGCTCCGCCGGGTTGTGGCCTGCGCGCTGCGATCGATCTTCAGTCGGGCCAGGGCGGAGGGGGCGGCGGCGTCGGTCATGGTGTCACTGCGGGGTAAATCAGGGTGCGGCGTATCGAGGCGGGAGGTGGCCACTGGATCAGGAGCGCTGTGCAAGGGTCAGCTCCGGTGCCGCGGCGTGCCCGGTCGGCGGCCTTGAGGGCAGGTGAACGGGACGTGGTTGACGTGCATCGGAGTCCGTGTATCAGGTTGAAGACAGGCTAAGTCAGATGCGGGCGCGTTCGCCTAAGGGATTGCGTGCCTCCCCCCCGGACCGGGTGGGAAGAGAAGGCGCTCCTCTATACTGGTTCGCGCCGCTTGGCGCCGCGCTGCGCGTGCGCTGATCCCATGTCGCGCTTTCTGCCATCCCTGCCTTGACCACCTTGGTCCGGCAGCCTGCCTCGCCATCGCCCTTCTTCATGGACGACACCCGTCTGCTTGCCTTGCTCGATCCCGCTGGCCGCCTGAGCCTGTGCCGCCCCGACGGACTGGCCCGGGATGGGTTTCCGGTGGTGGGGCAACGTGCTTGCGCAGGCCCGGGGCAGCTGGCCGCGGCGCTGAAGGCCGCGTGGGTGGAGCGTGCGGGGCGGCAGGGGCCGGCCTTGCAGCACCTGGCGCTCGCAGTGGCCGGAACGGTGCAGGG
>JAJUHM010000532.1 GCA_029279925.1 Aquabacterium olei | reverse complement strand
GCTGCAGGGCGCTGAAACGCCGCAGGGCGACGCGCTGCCCATGGTTCGCCACGCCACCCTGGAAGACGCGACCCGCTGGGCCTTCGCACAGGCGCGTGAGGGCGACGCCGTGCTGCTGAGCCCGGCCTGCGCCAGCCTGGACATGTTCCGCAATTACGCCCACCGCGCCGAGGTGTTCATCGACACCGTGCAGGCGCTGGCGGCCGACCGGGGAGACATCGCATGAGCGTATCACGCGCGGGTCTGACCGGACGCTTCGGCGGCCTGCTGGGTGGGCTGCGCGCCCGCCTGGGCGGGGGCGATGCGAGCGGCTCGGGCTCGTTGCCCGTTCGGGACTATGTGAACGTGAGCGCGGCCAGCCCGTCGCGCGTGATGGGCTTCGACCAGCCGCTGGTGTGGGTCACCGTTGCCTTGCTGCTGGGCGGCCTGATCATGGTGTACTCGGCGACGATCGCCCTGCCGGACAGCCCGCGTTTCGCGAACTACGCACCGCATCACTTCTTCATGCGGCATCTGGTCTCGATCATCATGGCCGTCAGCGTTGCGGCGGTGGTCACCCAGATTCCGATGGCGACCTGGGAGCGCTGGGCGCCCTGGTTGTTCATCGCATCGCTGGTGCTGTTGATCCTGGTGCTCATCCCTCACGTGGGCAAGGTGGTGTATGGCGCGCGCCGTTGGCTGCCGTTGGGCATCATGAACTTCCAGCCGTCCGAACTCGCCAAGCTGGCCATCGTGCTCTATGCGTCCGACTACATGGTGCGCAAGATGGACGTGAAGGAGCGCTTCTTCCGCGCCGTGGCCCCGATGGCCGTGGCGGTGGGCGTGGTGGGCCTGCTGCTGCTGGCTGAACCCGACATGGGTGCCTTCATGGTGATCGCGACGATCGCCATGGCCATCCTGTTCCTGGGCGGTGTCAACGGCCGCATGTTCTTCCTGATCACGGCGGTGCTGATCAGCGCCTTCGCGCTGATGGTGACGCTCAGCCCGTGGCGCCGCGAGCGCATCTTCGCCTACCTCGACCCGTGGAGCGAGAAGAACGCGCTGGGCAAGGCCTATCAGCTCACGCACTCGCTGATCGCCTTCGGGCGTGGCGAGGTGTTCGGCGAGGGCTTGGGCTCCAGCCTGGAAAAACTGCACTACCTGCCCGAGGCGCACACCGACTTCCTGCTTGCCGTCATCGGCGAAGAGCTGGGCTTCGTCGGTGTTGCGATCGTCATCCTGGCCTTCTTCTGGATGGTGGTGCGTCTGTTCAACATCGGCCGCCAGGCCATCGCGCTCGACCGCGTGTTCTCGGGCCTCGTGGCCCAGGGCGTGGCCGTGTGGATGGGCGGCCAGGGATTCATCAACATGGGTGTGAACCTGGGCGTGCTGCCCACCAAGGGCCTGACGCTGCCGCTGATGAGCTTCGGCGGCTCGGCCATCCTGCTCAACTGCGTGGCGCTGGCGATCTGCCTCAGAGTCGATATCGAGAATCGTCAACTTATGCGGGGAGGCCGGGCATGAGCCCACGTCACCTCGTGATCATGGCGGCCGGCACCGGCGGGCACATCATGCCGGGCCTGGCCGTGGCCGACGAGATGAAGCGCCGCGGCTGGACCGTGTCGTGGCTCGGCACGCAAGGTGGCATGGAAAACCGCCTCGTGCCCCCGACGGGCATCCCGCTCGACACCATCGCCTTCCAGGGCCTGCGTGGCAAGAGCGCGGTCGACACGCTGTTCGGCGGCGTGCGCCTGCTCAAGGCGTTTGCCGAGTGCTTCCGCATCCTGCGCCAGCGCAAGGCCACGGCCGTGCTCGGCATGGGCGGCTATGTGTGCTTCCCCGGCGGCGTGATGAGTGCCGCGCGCGGCCTGCCGCTGGTCATGGTCAACGCCGACGCGGCCATGCTGCTCAGCAACCGCGCGCTGCTGCCGATCACCGACGTGCTGGCCTGCGGCTTTGACGGCGCAGCCTCGCAACACAAGGTGGCCCGTGTGACGGGCAACCCGGTGCGCGCGGAGATCGAAGCCATCGCCCCGCCCGCCGAGCGCTTTACCGGCCGCACCGGCCCGCTGCGCGTGCTGGTGGTGGGTGGCAGCCTGGGCGCACGCGTGCTGAACGAAACCGTGCCCCAGGCCCTGGCCAGGATCCCGGCCGACCAGCGCCCGCTGATCACCCACCAGACCGGCATGGCCAACCTCGAAGACGTGCGCAAGGCCTATGCCGCCGCCGGCCTCGACGCCAGCCGCGATGCCGAGGTCCTGCCCTTCATCAACAACATGGCCGAGCGCCTGGCCACGTGCGACCTGATCGTATGCCGGGCCGGGGCCATCACCGTCAG
>JAJUHM010000531.1 GCA_029279925.1 Aquabacterium olei | reverse complement strand
TGGCGGTGCCGATGTCCATGTCGCGGTAGATCAGCGCCGAGTCCACGCTGATGATCTCCAGCGGGAGGTGCCGCGCCAGATCGAGCGCGACGGCGGTCTTGCCGCAGGCGGTGGGGCCGGTCAGAACCCAGAGGGGCGAAAGGTCGGAAGGCGACGGCATGGTGTCGGGGCGGGACGCTCAGGCGGTCCTGGGGATGAGCCCGTGTCGCTGAACGCGGTGCAGGGCCACGCGCGCGGTGACGGCGCCGCCCAAGGCCATGCCCAGTGTCAGCGGGTGGATGGTGCCGGCCCAGCCGGGCAGGGCCGTCCAGCCGGACACGAGTGCGCCCACGGCGAAGGCCACGACCGACAGCACGAGCCCGGACAGCGCCGAGGCCGCGCCCGCCTGGTGCGGGAAGGCGGCGACCACGCCGGTCTGGCCACAGGGTTGGTGGATGCCGTGCCCGAAGGCGTACAGCCACAGCCCGGGCAGCAGGGCCCAGGCAGGCACGCTCCAGTCGGTCGACACCTGCACCAGGGAGATCAGCGCGCCATACAGCCCCCCGGCCAGCGGATACCAGCCAGCGCGGCGAACCGTGCCCTGCAGCCCCCGGCGGCTGAGCGTGCGGCGGCAATAGAAGGTCCCCATCAGGTAGGCCAGCGAGGTGCTGGCCATCACCATGCCGTACAGCGTGCGGCTGATGCCCAGCACGTCGATGAACACGAAGGACGAGATGGACAGGAACACGAACAGCCCGCCATAGGTGGAGGCGGACAGCAGGGCGTAGCTGCGAAACAGCGGGTGCCGACCGATGCCGGCCCAGTTGCGCACCAGGGTCGACAGGGCCAGCGAGCCCTGGCGGCGCGCGATGGGCAGTGTTTCAGGCAGCCGCAACCAGATGAAGGCCAGCACGATGGCGCCTGACACGGCCAGCAGGGCCATCGTGGCGCGCCAGCCGCCGTGGGTGGCCATCAGCCCGCCCAGGATCGGGCCGATCAGCGCAATGACGCCGAGCCCGCTCATGCCATGGGCCATCATGCGCGCACCGTCCTGCGGTTCGTACAGATCGCGCACCATGGCGCGGCCGCACATCACCACGCCGGACAGCGTGGCGCCCTGCGCCATCCGCGCGACGATCATGATGCTGAAATCCTGCGCCAGCGTGGCCGCGACGCTGGCCAGCACATACAACGACAGGCAGGTGCGCAACACGGGCCGGCGGCCGATGCGGTCGGCGATGGGCCCCCACACCAGCTGGGTGAGCCCGAAGCTCAGGATCAGCACGGACAGCGTCCACTGCGCGAGCGAGGGCGTCAGCCCCAGGGCCCGCTGCATCTGCGGCAGGGCTGGCAGGTACAGGTCGGTCGTGACGGGCTGGAGGCCCAGCAGCATGCTGAGCGCGACCACGACCACCCAGGTCGGGATGCCGTGGTGCGTGCCGGCGGACGGCGGGGCGGCGTCAGAAGCGCTCATCCGGCCTCAGGAAACGCCATTGGCCTTGCGGCAGCTTGCTCAGTGTGATGCGACCCATGCGGACCCGCTTGAGCCCCACGACCTTGAGGCCGACCAGCTCGCACATGCGGCGGATCTGGCGCTTGCGGCCTTCGCGCAGCACGAAGCGCAGTTGCTGCTCGTTCTGCCAGGACACCTGCGCCGGCTTCAGCTGCCGGCCGTCGAGCTCCAGCCCGAAGCGCAGCCGCTCGAGGGTCTCGGGCGAGACCACGGCAGAGACGTTCTCGGCGTCCGGCTCGCTCACGCTCTGCACGCGAACCAGGTACTCCTTCTCGATGCCCGAGTCTTCGCCGATGAGCTGGCGGGCCACCCGCCCGTCCTGGGTGAGCACCAGCAGACCGGTGGAGTCGATGTCCAGGCGGCCGGCAGGCGCCAGATTGCGCAGGTGGCCACGGGTGAGCTGCAGAGGGTGGCGGTCTTCGCGCCAGCGGTTTTCCGGGCGGATCAGGGCGACGGCAGGCTCATGGCCGTCCTCGGCCTGGCCGCTGACGTAGCCGATGGGCTTGTGCAGCAGGATGGTCACCCGCTCGGCCTGCTGGGTCCGGGCCAGCGGGTCGATGGTGATGTCGACGTTCGGCAGGACCCGCACGCCGAGCTCGGCCACGACCTCGCCGTCGACGCGCACCCAGCCTTGCTCGATCCACTCGTCGGCTTCGCGACGAGACGCCAGACCGCGCTCGCTCATCAGCTTGGACAGGCGAATGCGGCCGTCGTCGGGAACCGGGCGCTCGGCCTGGCGCTCGGGGCGGGCAGTGGGCTGCGCCTCCGCGCGCGGGGCGCGTTCCGGGTACGCGGGCCGCTCCATCGGGCGGCGTGCGTCGCCCCGGCCGCC
>JAJUHM010000530.1 GCA_029279925.1 Aquabacterium olei | reverse complement strand
TCGGCTGGCTCATGCTGATCATGTGCGGCCGCAACGCGCTGTACCTGGTCGAAACCATCACCTGGCCTGCCCCCTTTGTGGACTGGCTGTTCTTCGCCACGCACGCCATCACGACCTATTACCACGTGATGTTCGGCCTGTCGTACGCCAACATCCCCTACGAGCGTCTGATCTGGCCACTGCGCGCCATCGGCTTCGGCGTGCCGGTGCTGGGCCTGATGGCCATGGGCACGCCCTACCTGGATGTGCTGCGCATGATCACCTACCCGCTGATGATGCTGGGCGGAATCCTGATCGTCGTGAAGATCGTGCAGCACGCCTGGACGCGGCACTGGATGGAGGCCGTGGCCATGACCCTGGGTCCCGTCGGGACGCTGGTCAGCATGGGACACGACTACCTGTTCCTGACCCCGCTGCTCGCTGTCACCGACCTCTACTGGACGCCCTACTTCTCGCCCATCATCTTCTTGGGCTTTGCGCTCACGCTGATGCGCAAGTTCGTCGAGGCCATGAACCTGGCCGAGCGGCTCAATGTGACGCTCGAAGAGCGGGTGGCCGAGCGCACCCGCGCGCTGGAGGCCGCCAACCAGTCCAAGACCCGCTTCCTGGCGGCTGCCAGCCACGACCTGCGCCAGCCCACGGCGGCCATCGGCCTGCTCACCAGCCTGCTGCGCCAGCAGGCCACCACGCCCGAAACCCGCAAGCTGACCAACATGCTGGACGAGGCCGTCAGCTCGATGGAATCGCTGCTCGTCGGTCTGCTGGACATCTCTCGGCTCGACGCCGGTGCGGTCAAGCCGGCTTTTCAGGCGGTGTGCCTGCATGACGTCTTTCAGGCGGTGAAGGTGCACGAACAGAGCGCGGCCGATGCCAAGGGGCTGCAACTGCGCTTCCGCCTGCCTCGCCATGCGGCCCGGGACCATCTGGCCGTGCTGACCGACCCCATGCTGCTGCACAGTGTGCTGCGCAACCTGGTGGCCAACGCCATCCGCTACACAGAGCGCGGCGGCGTGCTGGTGGCCGCGCGCCGCCGGGGCCGTCACCGCCTGCGCATCGAAGTCTGGGACACCGGCATCGGCATCGCCCCGGACCAGCAGGAACGCATCTTCGAGGAGTTCTATCAGGTCAGCAACGCGGCCCGCGACCGCAGCCGCGGCATCGGTCTGGGTCTGGCCATCGTCCGCCGGACGGCCACGGTGCTCGGTGAGACCGTGACCCTGCGCTCCCGCCCGGGGCGCGGCTCGTGCTTTGCCATCGAACTCCCGCTCAACCTCGCTCCGAAGCAGGCCCACGTGGCTGCAGTGGCGCCCGAGCGGCCACTGACAGGTCAGGTCATCTGGGTGGTGGAAGACGACCTGCTGCTGCGCGGCGCCCTCGAGGAGATGCTGCACAGCTGGGGCGCCCACGCCCATTGCTGGCCAGACAGCGAGGCGCTGCTCGACGACCTGCCCGATCTGCTGGCCGGGGGGGACGATGCCCTGCCCGACACCCTGATCACCGATTACCGACTGCCCGGCCTCAACGGCCTGCAACTGGCCCAACGCCTGGGCGCTCAGGCGCAGGCCCAGGGCCGCACCTTGAAGACGCTCATCATCAGCGGCGACACCGACCCCAGCGAGATCGCACGCCTCAGCGGCTCGGGGCAGGACGTCCTGGCCAAACCCTTCCGCAGCGAGCGCCTGCTCGAACGCCTCAACGGCCTGCACGGCCACATCGCCGCGGCCTGACCCGACACACCCGATTCCCATGCTGACATTCGACCTGCTCAAGACCGAAGGCCACGCTCGCCGCGGCCGCCTGACCCTCAACCACGGCGTGGTCGAGACACCGATCTTCATGCCTGTGGGCACCTACGGCACCGTCAAGGGCGTGATGCCGCGCTCGCTGGAAGAGATGGGCGCGCAGATCATCCTGGGCAACACCTTCCACCTGTGGATGCGCCCCGGCCTGGACATCATGCAGCAGTTCGGCGGGCTGCATAAGTTCGAGAACTGGCACAAGCCCATCCTGACCGACTCGGGCGGCTTCCAGGTCTGGTCGCTGGGTGACATGCGCAAGATCAGCGAGGAAGGCGTGCGCTTCGCCTCGCCGGTCAATGGCGACAAGCTGTTCCTCACGCCCGAGATCAGCATGCAGATCCAGACCATTCTGAACTCGGACATCGTCATGCAGTTCGACGAGTGCACGCCGTACTGGAAGGGCGACAAAAGCCTCGGCCACATCACCACCGAGAAGGAAGCCCGCGCCTCGATGGAACTCAGTCTGCGCTGGGCCAAACGGTGCATCACCGAGTTCCAGCGCCTGGAGAACCCCAACGCGCTGTTCGGCAT
>JAJUHM010000529.1 GCA_029279925.1 Aquabacterium olei | reverse complement strand
GCTGCCAGCTGCCGGCCGCTCCCTGGGAAATGACCGAGATCACCTGGGCCATGTCCAGCCTGGCCTTCTGCCCGAAGGCCAGCGCCTCGGACAGGCCCTGCAGCAGCCCGCCGATGCAGATCTGATTGACCATCTTGGTGAGCTGGCCGGCCCCGCTGTCGCCCATCAGGGTGACCGCCCTGGCAAACGCGCGCATCACCGGCTCGGCCTGCGCAAAGGCCTCGGGACGGCCGCCGCACATCACCGTGAGGACCCCGTTGATGGCGCCCAGGTTGCCGCCCGAGACCGGGGCGTCGATGAAGGCCAGGCCCAGCGCAGCGGCCGCGGCCGCGAGTTCGCGGGCCACCTCGGCCGACGTGGTGGTGTGGTCGACGAACAGCGCCCCGGGCGCCATGCCGTGGAAGGCGCCGTCCGGGCCGGTGGTCACCTGCCGCAGGTCGTCGTCGTTGCCGACACAGCTGAAGACGATGGCCGCCCCCTCGGCGGCCTGCCTCGGCGTGTCCGCCGCGCGCCCGCCATGCTCGGCCACCCAGGCCGCAGCCTTGGAGGCCGTGCGGTTGTAGACCGTCACCGCATGGCCCGCGGCGGCCAGGTGGGCTGCCATCGGCGCGCCCATGGTGCCCAGCCCCAGGAAGGCGACGCGGCGAGAGGGCGTAGGGTCGTAGGTCTTGGGGGCGGCGGCGCTCATGGGGTCCTTTGCTGCGAAAAAAAACGGCATCGAAATCGATGCCGTTGCATTCTGGCAGAGGGGGCGCCGGCCTGCAGCGCCCCGGATCACACGATCTGCAGGTGCTCGGTGCCGGCCGCCAGGTCGCTGGTGCGGGCCCGCGAGCTGTTGAGCTTGATCTGCAGGCGCAGGTCGTTGACCGAGTCGGCGTTGCGCAGGGCGTCCTCGTAGGTGATGTAGTTGCTCTCGTAGAGGTCGTACAGCGCCTGATCGAAAGTCTGCATGCCCTGCTCGCGCGACTTCTTCATGATCTCCTTGATCTCGCCGACCTCGCCCTTGAAGATGAGGTCGCCGATCAGCGGGGTGTTGAGCAGGATCTCGACGGCGGCCACGCGCCCCTTGCCCTCCTGACGCGGCAGCAGGCGCTGCGACACCAGGCCCTTGAGGTTGAGCGACAGGTCCATCAACAGCTGTGCGCGACGCTCTTCGGGGAAGAAGTTGATGATGCGGTCGAGCGCCTGGTTTGCACTGTTGGCGTGCAGCGTGGCCATGCACAGGTGGCCGGTTTCGGAGAACTGGACGGCGTACTCCATGGTCTCGCGGTCGCGGATTTCGCCCATCAGGATCACGTCGGGGGCCTGCCGCAAGGTGTTCTTCAGCGCCATGCCCCACCCGTCGGTGTCGATGCCGATCTCGCGCTGGGTGACGATGCAGTTCTTGTGCGGGTGCACGAACTCGACCGGGTCTTCCAGCGTGATGATGTGACCGTAGGTGTTCTCGTTGCGGTGGTCGACCATGGCGGCCAGCGTGGTCGACTTGCCAGAGCCCGTGCCGCCCACGAGGATCACGAGCCCGCGCTTGGTCAGGGCCACCTCCTTGAGCACCTGCGGCAGCCCCATGCCATCGACGGTGGGCAGCTCCTGTGGAATCGTCCGCAGCACCAGGCCCACGTGCCCCTGCTGGATGAAGGCGTTGACGCGGAAGCGGCCGATGCCACCGGGCGAGATCGCGAAGTTGCACTCCTTGGTGCGCTCGAACTCGGCGGCCTGCTTGTCGTTCATGATCGAGCGGGCCAGCGACACCGTGTGCTGCGAGGTCAGGGCCTGCGGCGACACCTTGGTGACGCGGCCGTCCACCTTGATGGCCGGCGGGAAATCGGCGGTGAGAAAGAGGTCGGAGCCGCCGCGGGCCACCATGAGCCTCAGCAGGTCGTTGATGAATTTCGAGGCCTGATCGCGTTCCATACAGCCATCCTTGTCTAAACGGGGCGAACCTGGCCTCAGCCTGGGAAGTTCTCGGGAATCTTGGCCTTGGCCCGGGCCTCGGCGGGCGAGATGACGTTGCGGCGCACCAGTTCGGCCAGATTCTGGTCCAGCGTCTGCATGCCCAGGCTGTTGCCGGTCTGGATCGACGAGTACATCTGCGCGATCTTGTTCTCGCGGATCAGGTTGCGGATGGCTGGCGTGCCGATCATGATCTCGTGTGCCGCGACCCGACCGGAGCCGTCCTTGGTCTTGCACAGCGTCTGGGAGATCACGGCCTGCAGCGACTCGGACAGCATGGCGCGCACCATCTCCTTTTCGGCCGCCGGGAAGACGTCGACGACGCGGTCGATGGTCTTGGCGGCACTGGAGGTGTGCAGCGTGCCGAACACGAGGTGGCCCGTTTCGGCAGCGGTCAGCGCCAGGCGGATGGTT
>JAJUHM010000528.1 GCA_029279925.1 Aquabacterium olei | reverse complement strand
GGGCCGGTGCGACAGCCGTTCGGCCAACCCCACTCGCTCGAGCATCGCCCTGGCTTTGGCGCGTGCCTGACGGTCGCCGCGCAGCTCCAGCGGCAGCATGACGTTCTCCAGCGCAGACAGGTGGCCAATGAGCTGGAAATTCTGGAACACGAAACCGATGTGACTCGCGCGATGCGCCGCCCGGGCGTCCTCGTCAAGACTGAAGAGGTCGACGCCACAGAGTTCGACCGAGCCGTCGGACGGTGTGTCGAGCCCGGCCAGCAGCGACAGCAAGGTGCTCTTGCCGGAACCGGAAGCCCCGACGATCGCCAGGGTCTCACCACGCGGCACCGTGAGGTCGATGCCATGCAGAATGGTGAGGGGCCCGGTTGCGTCAGCGACCGTCTTGCCCAGACCACGGACAACGATGGCCGGCTGAGCGGCAGTGAGCGCATCGGAAGGCATCGAGTGAGAAACGGAAGAGGACATGCCGATCGACTGTACGCGACGCGCGCTGGCCCTGTGCAGCCTGGGTGCTTGGCTGGGGCCGGTGTGGGGCGCACGAAACACCGAGGCTCGGACCCTGATGGTGCTGGGTGACAGCCTGTCGGCCGAATATGGCCTGCCTCGCGGGACGGGCTGGGTGGCGCTGATGGAGCAGCGCATTGCGCAGGCTCGCCTGAAGACACGGGTGGTGAACGCCAGCATCAGCGGCGAAACCACCTCCGGCGGACTCAGTCGCCTGCCGGCCCTGCTCAGTCAGCACAAGCCCGACGTGGTGGTGATCGAGCTGGGTGCCAACGATGCGCTGCGCGGCCTGCCCCTTGACGGCACGCGTCGCAACCTGAGTGAGATGGTCCGCCTGAGCCAGGAGGCCGGCGCGCGGGTCCTTCTGGTCGGCATGATGGTGCCGCCCAACTATGGCAAACGGTATGCGGACGATTTCGCAGCCTTGTTCGGCAGCGTCAGCGAGGAGCGCAAGGTGCCACTGGTCCCCTTCTTCTTGAAGGGGGTGGCGGACAGGCCGGACGCGCGCGACTGGTTTCAGGCCGATGGCACCCACCCGTTGCCCAAGGCCCACCCGGTGATGCTCGACCTGGTGTGGCCGAAGCTGCAGCCGCTGTTGCGCGGCTGAACCTCACTTCTTGGGGGTGAGCCCCGCGCCGAGGTTGCCCATCAGCGTCTCGGCCTGCTTGCTCATCTGCTCCTGCATCTGCTGGAAGAGGCTGCGCGACTGCTCCATGTAGCCGCCCATGAAGTTCTGCATCAGCGGGTTCTGCAGGTTCATCATCGAGTTCTCGGCCAGGCGAGACTGCATGTCGATGAAGCTCTGGATGTTCTTTTCCAGGTAGTGGCCCATGAGGCCCTGCATGGTGTGGCCGTAGAAGCGGATGATCTGCGCCAGGGCCTGCGTCGAGAACATCGGCACACCGGCCGTCTCCTCTTCCAGAATGATCTGCAGCAGGATGCTGCGCGTCAGGTCCTCGCCGCTCTTGGCATCCACCACGACGAAGTGCTCACAGGCCATGACCATGTCCTTCACGTCGGCCAGCGTGATGTAACTGCTGGTCTTGGTGTCGTACAGGCGGCGATTCGGGTACTTCTTGATGATGCGTTGCCCAGGGGCGGTCGCACCCGTGCCCGTCTCGGGGGCGTCTTCTTGCGGCTCTTCCTCGTGGCGGGGGGGGCGTGCTGCGCTCATGGGTGCTCCTGTGGGTCAGGGTTCATTGTAGGAGGCGCTCGTCGCCGCCTGGCCGCCATGCCGTGAACACACCACGCTGCAGCGCAAAACTTCCGTGAGAAGCCGGGTGTACCTGGTTCATGGAACGCTTCTCGCACTGCCGCCCGACACACACCTCTTTCGGCCAGGCCCACCGGACGCCGGCGAAGACCAGACCCCACGGCGACAAAAAGGAAAAAGCCCCGCAAATCAAAGACTTGCGGGGCTTTTCGATCCAGGAAATTTGGTAGGCGCGATTGGATTCGAACCAACGACCCCCACCATGTCAAGGTGGTGCTCTAACCAACTGAGCTACGCGCCTGGAAGACTTAGACTATAACACGTTTTTCGCTATCTCCGTCTCGCTTTCGTCACGCCGCTGATTTGCAACACTTTCGAAAGAACCGGAGCGAGTCGCGTGGTGTCCGTCGTCTGGAGCGTGAGTGTAACCGTGATTCGGTCCCGGGCCGTCTCACTGTGGATGGATTGCACCGGAATCTTGGCCTGAGCGAGCACATCGCAGACATCACGCAACAGTCCGCCGCGGTCATGGCCCTCCACCAGCACATCGACGGCGTAGTGAGCGTTGTCCGCCACAGCATGGCGCCCCCACGCCACAGGGATGATGCGCTCGGGGCTGCGCCCTGCCAGTTGGCGGAAATTGCTG
>JAJUHM010000527.1 GCA_029279925.1 Aquabacterium olei | reverse complement strand
CCAGATGTGTTTCCAGCGTGCGCCCGACTTCTTCACCGGCGCCCATGTGATCGGCGACGAGTTCATCGTGGCGGTGGCCGAGGACGACGAACGCCCCGACGTGCTGGCCGGGCTCACGGTGATTTCGGGGCGCGACCTGTTCATCAGCGGGCAGAAGCGGCGTGTGTATTACTCGGGCGACACGCGCGTGGACCCGTACTACAGGCGGCGGGGGATCGCCTCGTCGCTGTTCCTGGAGCAGAAGAAGCACCGCACCGAGCAGGAGCTGCTGCAAGGCATCGTGCTCAAGGACAACACGGCCCCGCTGGAGGCCGCGGCCAACGCGGCGGATGGGGTGCTGTTCCGCTTCTGGGTCAGCCACACGATCGAGACGAGCTTCATCTATGTGCGCAAGCAGCAGCCCCGGGTGCCGCAGGGCGTGACGCTGCGCCAGGCCACCCGGGCCGACGCACCGCGCATGCAGGCCTATTTCGACCGGGAGGCGCCGCGCCGCAACGGCTACCCGGTGTACGACTTCGGCAAGCTGCTCGCGGGCGACCCGTATTACACCGGCCTGCGCATCGAGCACTACGTGCTGGCCGAGCGGAACGGCGAGATCGTCGGGATGCTGGCCGGTTGGGACCAGAAGGCCTACAAGCAGACGCGCATCGTCGGCTTCAAGCCCATCGTGAAGGTGCTGCGGCCGCTGTACAACCTGTATGTGGGACTGGCCGGAGGCTTCAAACTGCCCGCCGTGGGCGGCGCGCTGAACTACCTGACGGTTTACAACACGCTGGTGACCGACGACGACACCGCCGTGCACCGCGCACTGCTCGACTGGCTGATGGCGCATCAGGGCCAGAAGTACGATGCCATCGCCACGGCCTTCACCCACGGAGACCCGCTGGTCGAGACGCCGCGCGGCTACAAGCGGCAGAAGCTGTTTTCCAGCAACTTCTGGCTGAGCTACGGTGACGACCCGCGGCCCGGCATCGACAGCCGGCCGTTGTACGTGGAGTTGGGGCGGCTCTGAGGCCCGCCCCACTGCCCCTCGGCGATGGCACCGGGGGCGGCGTTCAGGCTGCGGCGCGGGTCGCCGGAGGGGCGGGCGGCGCGTCCGGCGCGGCATCCGTCGCTGCCAACGCTTCGTCGGCCATGCGCGCCAGGACGGCGTCCACCCGGCTCAGGAAGGCATGCACGGCGGCCTCGTCGGTTTCGGCGCGCTGCCAGGTCATCGGGATGGTGAGCACGCCGTCGAGCTCGGTCAGCACGGGCAGCGGCGAGATGCTGTTGACCACACCGACCATCTGCTCGACCCGCAAGCGCCCGGCCGGGGGCTGGATGCCGCCCACATCGCCCAGGCTGGTGGCGTGGCAGCTGATTTTCGGGAAGCGCCCGGCCCGCATCATCTTCACGGCGATGTGGCCGATCAGTGTGCGCCCCAGCCAGGGCATGAGCTCCTCCCACAGATAGGTCCACGCCATTTCGCGGCGCGCGTAGCGGGCCTGTCCCTCGCGGATGGCCGCCTCGATGCTGCGCACCCGCTCGGCCAGCGGCTTGTGGGCGTCCTGCTCGATCACCAGGAAAGCCCCGACGTGGTTGCCCCACAGCGGCCCGTGGCCGGCCGCCTCGGGGTAGTAGCGCCGCAGGTTGACGGAGATGCGGATGACGGCGGCGGCCTGCGGGTCGTCGGGTGCCTGGTCCAGAAAGGTCTGGGCCAACCCGGCGACCACGAAGGTGTTGAGTGACACACCGAGCGCGCGGGCCGCCGCACGCAGGCGCAGCGTGCCCACCGGCACGGTGTGGTGGCACAGCCCGGTGGTGGTGTAGTGCGGCTGCGTCGTCGTGGGGAGTTGCTGGATGTGCAGGCGGGCCAGGCGCCGGGATTCGGCCACCCGGTGGGCGCGCGCGCGCCAGACCTGCCGCGGCCAATGCCACCAGCGCACCGGCGCGATCGCCCCCAGCATCGACGGGGCCTCCAGCGGCATGGGCTCGATGGGCCAGCCCTCCAGCCCGCGCAGCAGTTGCGACACCAGGTGCACCATGGTCATGCCATCGGCAAAGATGTGCGGCACGCCGAAGATGAAGGCCGGCCGATGCGGGTGGGGCACGAAGCGCACGCGCACGCCCAGCCCGCGTTCCAGCGGCACGACCTCGTGCAGGGCGTCGCGGTGCCAGGCCAGCAGCGCCTCCGGGTCGTCCAGGTCGACATGGGGCTCGACACGCAGCACGCGCTCGAACAGCTGGTCGATCAGGGGGCCTTCGGGATGCACGCGGAAGTGGCAGCGGTGCGGCCCCGGCTCGACCACCGTGCGCAGCTTGGGGGCGGCGGCCACCAGAGCGCGCAGCACGCGGCGCAGGTCGGCCTCGGTCACCGGCGAGCCCAGGCGCACCAGATAGGGCT
>JAJUHM010000526.1 GCA_029279925.1 Aquabacterium olei | reverse complement strand
GAATTGCAGCGCGTGACAACCGAGGTCAACGCGACCACAGAACGCCTGCGCTCCGTCCAGATCCGCAAGCGCGCACTGTCGGGCCGATCAAGAGAAGCCAGCGAACGGCAGTTTGCGGCAAAGAAGGCTGAGCGCTTCGTCGGTAATCTTGAAGCCGCTCTGGATCTGCACAGGCGCCTGGGCAGTGACAGCGGCTTGATAGACGAGGTTGTCAAGCTCCGCGAGGCCGTGCGATCCCTGGAGGCTGAGCTGCGCGAACAGGATGTAGAGACACGCAAACGTCGCGCGCTGAATGCCGTCAACACCCGCGCAGGCCGATTGCTGCCCTTCTTGGACGTAGAGAATGCGGACGACCCGATCTCGCTGGAGATCAACGACTTGACGATCAAGGTGCGGGGCACGGACCGAGATGACTACCTCTCAGAGATCGGTAGCGGCTCGAACTGGCTTTCGTATCACCTGGCAATGCTGCTGGCCCTACACCAGTTCTACCTCGCGCAGCCCCACAGCCCCGTTCCAGGTTTTCTGGTCGTGGACCAACCCAGCCAGGTCTACTTCCCCAAGAACCTTGTGCCACGCCCCGGTGAAGAAGAACAGGAGCTGCGCCTGCGCGACGAGGATATCGACGCGGTTCGTAAGGTCTTCGAGACTCTGGGCAAGGTAGTGTTGCAGGCGCAAGGCAAGCTGCAAGTCATCGTGCTGGACCACGCAGGACGTGATGTTTGGGGAGAGATTCCCGGCGTTGTTGGCCTCAGGGAATGGCGTGAGGGCGTCAAGCTTGTGCCGATGAAGTGGCTTTCAGACAACAGCGATGGTGCTACGTACTAATCCCGAGTCGCCGCGTTTAGTCGTTGAACCTTCAGACGTGCGGTGACGCGTCCCCGCGATTCCCGGCGCAATCAATCGTCTCAGCCGAAAAAAACAAACAGCCCCTGACGGGGCTGTTGAACTTACGAATTGCACTTGTGAAATGAACTTAAGGATTGCACCTGGTGCAATCCAATGCTTCAAGTCACATGCCAGGTCGTCCGGTGCGGAGGACTGGCGGGTGCGGTGAGATTCGAACTCACGGAACGCGCAAACGTTCGCCGGTTTTCAAGACCGGTGCCTTAAACCGCTCGGCCACACACCCTGGAAAGCTCGCATTGTAGGCGCTCAGGCCCCGCCCGGTTTCAAAGCCTGCGGACAAGACATCTGAATCACCTCGCGCGTGGCGCCATCGACACGCACGGCTGTGAGCTCTCCACCCCAGACACAGCCGGTGTCCAGCGACAGCAGGTCATCGCGGTTGATGAGGCCGAGCGTGGACCAGTGCCCGAAGGCGACAGGCACGCCGGCCGTGCGGCGCCCCGGCACCTCGAACCATGGCATGAAGCCTTCTGGTGCGCCGCCCGCCCCTTCCTTGGTCGCAAACTCCATGGCGCCGTCCGCAGCGCAGAACCGGAGCCGGGTCAGGGCGTTGACGACGCAGCGCAGCCGCTCGGCGCCCTGCAAAGCCTCATCCCAGCGCGCCGGCTCGTTGCCATACATCTGATGCAGGAAGTCACCCAGGTCGGCGCTGCGCAGCACCCCCTCGACCTCGGCCGCCAGCGCCAGCGTCTGGGCCGCATCCCACTGAGGCAGAACGCCCGCGTGCACCATCAGCCAGCCATGGGCCTGCACCGCCAGCCGCTGCTGCCGCACCCAGTCCAGCCAATCGTTCCGGTCTGGCGCCTCCAGCACCGCCGCGATCGTGTCACTGCGGTGGGCCTTGCGCACCCCATGGGCCACCGCCAGCATGTGCAGGTCGTGGTTGCCCAGCAGGCAGGTCGCCGATGCGCCCAGCGCACGCAGCCTGCGCAAGGTCCCGAGTGAGTCCGGCCCCCGGTTCACCAGGTCACCGAGCACGTAAAGGTGGTCCCGCGAGGGCGAGAAGTCGAGTTCGGCCAGCAGCCGCTCAAAGGGCGCACAGCAGCCCTGGATGTCGCCAACAAGGTAGATCATGGAAGGGATTCTGCTACGCTTGGCCCGTTTCAACCGACGGCCCGGCCATGCCCGGCGCCCTTTATGGACCTTGCGCTGCTGATCTTTCTGATCCTCCTGAACGGTGTGTTTGCCATGTCCGAAATGGCGCTGGCGGCCAGCCGCAAGGCGCGCCTGCAGGTGATGGCCGAAACCGGCGACGCCGGCGCACAGGCGGCCATGGCGCTGCATGACAACCCCACCCAGTTTCTCTCGACGGTTCAGATCGGCATCACGTCCATCGGCGTGCTCAACGGGATTGTCGGCGAGGCGGTGTTCTCTCCGCCATTGGCCGAGTGGCTCCGCGACCACTTCCCGCTCTCGGACGACGCCTCGGCCATCATGGCCACCGGGCTGGTGGTGGTCATCATCACGTTCGCATCCAT
>JAJUHM010000525.1 GCA_029279925.1 Aquabacterium olei | reverse complement strand
CGGTGGTGCCACCGCCGATGTCGACCACCATCGAGCCGGAGGCTTCCGACACGGGCAGACCGGCGCCGATGGCCGCGGCCATGGGTTCTTCGATCAGGTAGACCTCGGAGGCGCCGGCGCCCAGAGCGGATTCGCGGATGGCGCGGCGCTCGACCTGGGTGGAGCCGCAGGGCACGCAGATGATGATGCGCGGCGACGGTTTCAGAACCGAGCGCGGGTGCACCATCTTGATGAACTGCTTGAGCATCTGCTCGGTCACGGTGAAGTCGGCGATCACGCCGTCCTTCATCGGGCGGATGGCCTCGATGTTGCCCGGGACCTTGCCGAGCATGGCCTTGGCTTCGGAGCCGACGGCCTGGATGGTCTTCTTGCCGTTGGGGCCGCCCTCGTGGCGGATGGACACCACGGAGGGCTCGTCCAGCACGATGCCCTTGTCACGCACATAGATCAGCGTGTTGGCGGTACCCAGGTCGATGGCCAGATCGGTCGAGAAGTACTTGCGGAACATGGAATACATGAATCAAGGCTCCAGCGCGGGCAGCGCGCGCCTGTTGGCGGCACGGCGGACTCACGCGCGGCGACAGGCGGGCAGCGCTGCCCTCGGAAAACGACACGCGCAGCCCATGTCCGAGGACACCGGCTGCGCGTCATGAAAACTTCCCCCCAGGCCTCGTTTCGCGTGTCTCCGGGCCCGTCCTTTTCCAGATTTTCCAGAAGTTCTTTCGAACTTCTTCCGAAGGACATTCAGCCCACTCCCCCAGCAGAAACGCGGCTTGTGGATAACCTAGGATAATACCCCAAGGCCCCGCCTCTGGCTCCCTTGAACGGGTGCGGAAACGCGTGCTTGCACCTGCACACAGGCATGAACCGCGTGCAGGACAGCACGTCGGCGGCGGCAGGCAACCTTTCGAGAACCCTGGACATCTACCCCATGGCCCTGACCCCGACCGACGTCAGCCGCATCGCCCAGCTCGCGCGCCTCGAACTGCGCGACGACGAGCAGGCCGCGATGCTCACGCAGCTCAATGACTTCTTCGCCATCGTCGAAAAGATGCGCGCCGTCGACACCTCCGGTGTCGAGCCCCTGTACACGCCGCTGTCGGCCATCCAGGACGTGACCCTGCGGCTGCGCGAGGACGCCGTCACCGAAGGCGACGCCCGCGAGGCCAACATGGCCAACGCCCCGGCCCGTGATGGCGGCCTGTTCCTGGTTCCGAAGGTGATCGAATGACGGCCTCCACCGCACTGCACGACCTCAGCCTGACGCAGCAGGCCGACGCCCTGGCAGCGGGCCAGACCACCTCCGTGGCCCTGACCCGGCACGCCCTCGACCGCATTGCCGCGCACACCCAGTTGGGCGCCTTCCTGCATGTCGACGCCGAAGGCGCCCTGGCCGCTGCGGCCGCCGCCGATGCCCGGCGTGCCGCGGGCCAGCCACTGAGCAGGCTGGACGGCGTGCCCATCGCCCACAAGGACATCTTCGTGACCGAAGGGCAGCCGACCACCGCCGCCTCGAAGATGCTGCAGGGCTACCACAGCCCGTTCGACGCCACCGTGGTGGCCCGGCTCAAGGCCGCCGGCGTGGTGAACCTGGGCAAGCTCAACTGCGACGAGTTCGCGATGGGCGGCGCCAACGAGAACTCGGCGTATGGCGTGGCCCGCAACCCGTGGGACACCAGCCGCATTCCCGGCGGCTCGTCGGGCGCCTCGGCCGTGGCCGTGGCCGCGCGCCTCGTGGCGGCCACCACCGGCACCGACACCGGCGGCTCGATCCGCCAGCCCGCGGCGCTGACCGGCATCACCGGCATCAAGCCGACCTACGGCCGCTGCTCGCGCTACGGGATGATTGCCTTTGCCTCGTCGCTCGACCAGGCCGGCCCGATGGCCCGCACCGCCGAAGACTGCGCGCTGATGCTGGACGCCATGAGCGGCTTCGACCCGCGTGATGCCACCAGCGCCGAGCAGGTGCGGCTGCATGACGGCAGCCTGGCGGACAACCAGCCCGGCGTGATCGGCAAGGACCTGGCCGCGCTGACCCTGGCGGCCGAACTCGCCGACAAGGCCCGCCCGCTGGCCGGCCTGCGCGTGGGCGTGCCCCAGGAATTCTTCGGCGAGGGCGTGGAAGCCGGCGTGCTGGCCGCCACGCGCGCCGCACTGGCCCAACTCGAAGCCATGGGCGCCACGCTGGTCGACATCAGCCTGCCGCGCACCGAGCTGTCGATCCCGGTGTACTACATCATTGCGCCGGCCGAGGCCTCGTCCAACCTGAGCCGCTACGACGGCGTCAAGTTCGGCCACCGCGCGGCCAAGTACAGCGACCTGAACGACATGTACCGCAAGACCCGCGCCGAAGGCTTCGGTGCCGAGGTCAAGCGCCGCATCATGATCG
>JAJUHM010000524.1 GCA_029279925.1 Aquabacterium olei | reverse complement strand
GGGAGAGATGCCCGTGGCAGCGGTGCTGCAACTGGCACATGCTCAGGCCGAAGGGGCGTGGCGTGTGCAGGGCACGCTGCGTGACATCGAGGTCCAAGGCCGGCTCGGGGTCCGTTCAGGCGAGGGGCAGGCTGAGGCCGCGGAGGTCTCTGCGACAGCCCGGGTGCAGCCCTTCGCTTCCTGGCCGCTGCCTGAGCTGGCGGTGCGCACGCAGGAGCTCGACGTCTCCCGCCTGTGGCCCGGCGCGCCGTTGACCCGGCTGCAGGGCGGGATCGTGCTCAAGCCCCGAGGCCCGCAGGGGCTGGAGGCCGATGTGGACATGCGCAATGCCGAGGCCGGCGCCTGGGATGCGGGGCGCGTGCCGCTGCAGAGCCTGCGCGGCCGTGTGGCGCTGGACCAGGCCCGCCATCCTGCCGGCTTGCGTGCCGTGCTGGAGGCCGGAGAGGTGACCCTTACCGCACAGCTGCCGCCGGTCGCCACGCAGGCGGGCACGGCCAGCCAGTTGGCGCTGACGGGCGACTGGCGGCTGGCCGAACAGGGCGGCGGGGTGACACTGGCCCTGCAGGGCGTCCACCTGCGCGCGCTGGATGGTCGGGCACCGCCCTTGCGCCTGCAGGGCGAGATGACGGGGCGTCCCCAGATCGACGCGGGGGCGGATCCCGCTGACCTGTCCCGGTGGCGCGCCGCGATCAAGGCGCGATTGAGGGGTGAAGCGCGTGCGCCGGCTGCATCGGCGATGCGGTGGCCGGCTCAGCCGGTGAGCCTTTCTCTGGATGGCGAGTTGGCGTCGCAGGCGATGACGGTCTCTTCGCTGCGGTTGCAGGCGGACCATGGGCAGGAGGCGCGTGTCACGGATGCGCAGGTGCGCTGGGGCGGCGAGGCGCTGGCCGGCGCGCCCTGGTCGGCCCGCGCTGCGGTGGAGGTGAAGGCCTTTGACCCGAAGTACTGGCTTCCCTGGCCTGCCGAGATGACCGCGGCCACCCGGCTGGACGGTGCCGCCCGGCTGGAGGTCGATGGCCGAGGGCGAGGGCAGGCTCGCGTCACGCTCGAGCCCAGCGTGCTGGCGGGACTGCCTGTGCGCGGCGCGGCGCAGTGGCAGGGGGCTTCTGCGTCCGGTCGCGCGGCTTTGTCGCTGGCGTTCGACGCGGCGGGCAACGCGGTCTCGCTGGATGGCAACTGGCCCGTCCGCCCCGGAGAAGGCGCCACGGCGTGGTGGACGCCGGCATCGCCGGGCCAGCGCTGGCGTGGCGAGCTCAAGGGGCCGGCCTTGTCGGCGCTGCAGCCGCTGCTGCCCTTGGTCGGCCTGAGCCGCATCGGAGGCACGGCCGAGGCCGTGTTCAACTGGGATGGGCATTGGCCCCGTTTCTCGACCACCGGCCGGTTCGCAGCATCGCAGCTGTCGTGGCAGACGCCAACCGGCAAGCCGGGCTTGCTGCAGGCAGGCAACGCGAGCTGGAACGTCGACACTGCCGCACGCGATGCGGTGCTCGAGGGGCTGCTGGACGTGAGCGGCATCCGCACGGCGTTGGGCCGCGTGGACCGCGCCCGAGCGAGCTTGTCGGGCCGTGGCACAGCCCACCGCGTTGCGGCCGAGGCCGACATGGTGCTGGCTCGCGGGCCTGCAGCCAGCAACGGTGCGCCATCGCAGTCCACCGACATGCCGTTTCATTTCGACCTGGAGGCGGATGGGGGCCTGGTGGGTGAGGGCTGGCAGGGCCGTCTGCAGAAACTCGTGTGGCGCAGCACCCGCAACAGCGCCCAGACCTTGCTTGAGGCTCAGCCCGTGAGCCTGTCGGTGACGCCCGAGGGCACCGCACGGCGTGCTCGCCTGGGGGCGACGCGCATCACCTTGATGGGCGTGACCTTGAACCTTCAAAGCCTGCAGATGCTGTGGGCGGGGGAGACCCAGTCTGTGGCGGATGCGGACGTGCGGGTTCAGCTGCCGCCACAGAACCTGGCGTCGCTGCTGCAGCGATGGCAGCCGGAGGGAGGCTGGGGCGGTGACCTGATGGTCGGCGGGCAATTGCAGGTATCGCACAGCGCCGCTCAGCCCTGGGTGGTGGACCTCCAGCTGGCTCGGCAGTCAGGCGACCTGACTGTTTCGGAGGCCACCATCGAGGGCAACAGCCAGCAGCCGCTGGGGATCACAGAGGCCCGGGTGGCGCTGCAGGCACGCCAGGGCGTCTGGCGTCTGGCCCAGCTTTTCGAGGGCCGTGTGTTGGGGCGCCTGCGTGGCGAGCAGGTGGTGCAGGTCGCGTCGCCAGAGCGTCTGCCCAGCGCCTCGGATCCGCTGTCCGGGACGCTCGACGTCCAGATCGGCAGCTTGAGGCCGTGGGGCGGATGGATGCCGGCGGGCTGGCGTCTTGGAGGGCAGCTGCAGGGCCAGGCCAGCC
>JAJUHM010000523.1 GCA_029279925.1 Aquabacterium olei | reverse complement strand
GTCGTGGTCTTGCCCGCACCGTTGACGCCCGCCACCATCACGACCGTGGGCGTGGTGTGGCCCACTTCCAGGGAGCCTTCCAGCGGGGCGAGCAACTCGGTGATCGCATCGATCAGCAGGCCCTTGACCTGGGCCGGGTCGGTGGCCTTGCTTTCCTTGACGCGGCGTTTGAGGTCTGCCAGCAGGTGTTCCGTCGCGGCCACGCCGGCATCTGCCATCAGCAACGCGGACTCCAGCTCCTCGTACAGGGCATCTTCGATCTGCGTGCCAGTAAAGACCTGCGCGATGCTGGAGCCCGTCTTCTTCAAACCGTGACGCAGCTTGTCCAGCCAGCTTCGACGCTCCGCCGGAGCGGGGGATGAGGCGGGTGCTGGAAGCGGGACCTGGGGCGGGGCGGTGGCGGGCGAAGGCGGTGCGACCGGTGGGGCCGACACGGCAGCGCGGGGCGCTGCCTGGGGGGCAGCGGCCGGGGCCGGGGAGGGCGCCGGTGTCTGCAGAGGGGGCGCTGGCTGGCGGTGCGCCGGTGCGGGCGCGGCAGAAGCGGGGGCGTCCACGGGCGTCGCCGTGGCGGCGGCCGGACTCGGCGGCTCGACAGCGGGGCTGGGGGCCGGTGCGGGAGCCGGCGTCGGCTCGGCGGGCGCCTCGGGGCTGGGCTGCCCCCATCCCAGCTTTTTCTTGATGAAACTGAACATCCGGTGATTGTAGAGGCCGCCCCTTCTTACAATTCACCGATGGCATCTCCTCCTCCCGATTCGCCCGGTGGCCCGCGCCGCCCGCCTGCCGCTTCCCGCCGCGCCGCATCGGCCGCCATCCGGAATGCACCGGCCGGGCGGGCGGTGGCCAGCAAGGCCGGCCAGGCGGCGCTGAAGGTGGCGGGCACCGCAGCGCAGCAGGTGAGGATCATCGGGGGGCAATGGCGGCGCACGCCTCTTCCCGTGCCGGTGTCTGCGGGGCTGAGGCCCACGCCCTCCCGGGTGCGCGAGACCTTGTTCAACTGGCTGGGCCAGGATTTGCAGGGGTGGCGGGTGCTGGACGCCTTCGCGGGCACGGGCGCGCTGGGCTGGGAGGCGGCCTCGCGTGGAGCCGAAGAGGTGACGATGCTGGAGCGTGAGCCTGCGCTCGTGCGCTCGCTGCAAGGCGTTCAGAACCGGCTGAAGGCCGGGCAGGTGCGCGTCCTGCAGGCCGACGCGCTGTCGTGGATGGCGCAGCCCGGCCAGGCTGGGCGCTTCGATCTGGTCTTTCTCGACCCGCCCTTCGATGACGCCGACTTCGATCGCACCCTGGAGGTCGCGCGAGGCTGCGTGCCCGATGGCGGTTGGGTCTACCTTGAAGCGCCCCAGCCCTTTGTTTCGCGGCCGGGACTGAAGTTGCACCGGAGCGGGCAAGCCGGCGCGGTGCATTTTCACCTTTTCATGCGCGTGGACGCCGCCACGACCCCGACACCGAGCGAGGCCTGAGCCTTACACTCGGGCCCGTTGCACCCTGGCTGTCGCCGATTGTTGCCTTTCGGAGTTTTGCTTGAGTTCGTCTGCTCCCCTCACCGCCGTCTACCCTGGAACGTTCGACCCGATGACCCTGGGGCACGCCGACCTGATGCGGCGTGCGAGCCAGCTGTTCGGTCGGCTTATCGTTGCTGTGGCCGCCGGGCATCACAAGAAGACCTTGTTCACGCTCGAAGAGCGCCTGGCCATGGGCAAGGAGCTGGCGGCCGAGTACCCGAACGTCGAGGTGATTGCCTTCGAGGGGCTGCTGCGTGACTTCGTGGTCGCCCATGGTGGCAAGGTGGTCGTGCGCGGTCTGCGCGCGGTCAGTGACTTCGAGTACGAATTCCAGATGGCCGGCATGAACCGCCAGCTGATGCCAGACGTGGAAACGGTGTTCCTGACACCGTCCGACCAGTTCCAGTTTGTCTCGGGCACCTTCGTGCGCGAGATCGCCATGCTGGGCGGCGATGTCTCGAAGTTCGTGGCGCCCAACGTGCTCGCGCGGCTGCACGCCCGTGTGGCCCAGCGTCGGTCCTGATCGATCCTGAAAGCGGAGCGGCCATGGCCTTGACCATCACCGAAGAGTGCATCAACTGCGACGTCTGCGAACCCGAGTGCCCCAATCAGGCCATCTCGATGGGCGAGACCATCTACGTCATTGACCCGGCCAAGTGCACGGAGTGCGTGGGCCATTTCGACGAGCCGCAGTGCGTCCAGGTCTGCCCGGTGGAGTGCATTCCGGTTCACCCGGATCACATCGAAACCCGTGAGCAGCTGATGGCGCGGTATTTCAGCTTGCAGGCGGCGGTCGGCAAGTCAGCGTCGCTTCCTTCAGCGCCGGCATCTTCGTCCGACGGGCCGGCCTGATCACCGCACCGCGGGCATCGGCCCAGCGCGCTGTCTACGGCGCCAT
>JAJUHM010000522.1 GCA_029279925.1 Aquabacterium olei | reverse complement strand
GACCACGGCGAGGCCAAGGCCATCATCGTGGACCCGGAGTTCTCGGGCGTGGTGGCACAGGCCCTGGCGCTGCGCACCCGCGCCGAGCCCGTGCTGGTGGTGGACGTGTTAGACTCGCTCTACCCGGGCAAGGTCGAGCGCATCGGCACGCTCACGTATGAACAGCTGCTGGCGGAAGGCCAGCCGGACTACGCCTGGGAGATGCCGACCGACGAGTGGAACGCCATCGCGCTGAACTACACCTCGGGCACGACGGGCAACCCCAAAGGCGTGGTCTACCACCACCGCGGCGCGGCCACCAACGCGGTGTCCAACATCCTCGAGTGGGACATGCCCAAGCACCCGGTCTATCTGTGGACGCTGCCGATGTTCCACTGCAATGGCTGGTGTTTCCCGTGGACCGTGGCCGCACGCGCCGGCGTGAACGTGTGCCTGCGCCGGGTCGATCCCAAGGCCATCTTCGACGCCTTCCGCCAGCACGGCGTCACCCACTACTGCGGCGCACCCATCGTGCACGCGGCGCTGGTCAACGCCCCGGCCGAGTTGAAGGAAGGCCTGAACCTGCGCCAGGGCCAGGGCGTGAAGGCCATGGTGGCCGGTGCCGCGCCCCCGGCAGCGATGATCGAAGGCATGGAGCAGCTCGGCATCGACCTGACCCACGTGTACGGCCTGACCGAAATCTACGGCCCGGCCGCCGTGTGCGTGAAGCACGACGCCTGGAACGAGCTGCCCGTGGGCGAGCGTGCCCGCCTGAATGCCCGCCAGGGCGTGGCCTATCACCTGCAGCGCGGCATCAGCGTGATGGACCCGATGACCATGCAGCCCGTGCCCGCCGATGGCGAAACCATGGGCGAGATCATGTTCCGCGGCAACATCACGATGAAGGGCTACCTGAAGAACCCGAAGGCCACGCAGGAGGCCTTTGCCGGCGGGTGGTTCCACACCGGTGACCTCGCGGTGATGTACCCCGATGGCTACGTGAAGATCAAGGACCGCAGCAAGGACATCATCATCTCGGGCGGCGAGAACATCTCGTCGATCGAGGTGGAAGACGTGCTGTACCGCCATCCGGCCGTGATGGCCGCGGCGGTGGTGGCCAAGCCCGACGAGAAGTGGGGCGAGACGCCCTGCGCCTTCATCGAGCTCAAGCCCGGCGCCCAGGTCACGGCCGAGGAGATCATCCAGCACTGCCGTGCCCATCTGGCGCACTTCAAGGCACCGCGCGCCGTGGTGTTCGGCGAGCTGCCCAAGACCTCGACCGGCAAGATCCAGAAGTTCGAGCTGCGCAAGCAGGCCGGTTCGGCCACCGCCATCAACGTGTGAGGCCCTGCGCGAGCACCGGCGCGCGGGGCTCGTTGGCCGCGCGCGCCAGGGCCAGCGCGGCCTCGAACACGCGCCGCCGCGTCTCTTCCTTGTCGAGCGACACGCCCATGCGCAGCAGCACCAGCTGCTCGCCGGGCAGGATCACCATGTACTGGCCCATGAGGCCGGTGAAGTAGGCCACATCCCGCGGGGTGGCCGCCGGCATCAGCGCGGTGTCGTACAGCCGCAGCCCGGCCCCATAGCCCGGGTGGGCGGGCGACGGGGCCCGCATGAAGCGCACGAACGCGGCCGGCACCACCGACCGTCCCTGCCACTGGCCCTCCAGGCGCACCAGCTCGCCCAGGCGCAGCCAGTCGCGGGCCCGGAACACGCCCCGCGCCCCGGTGGCCGGCGTGCCCGTGGCGTCCAGCTCGACAAACCCGTCGCGCATGCCCAGCGGGGTCAGCAGGTCCTGCCACAGGCTGTCGACCGTGCGCTGCGGGTTGCCGCCCAGCTTGTGACGAATGGCCGCGCCGATCAGGGCCGAGGTGCCGGTGGAATAGTTGAACCGGGTGCCGGGTGCGGCCTCCAGCGGCACGGCCGCGGCATAGGCGGCGTGGTCGCCGTGCGAGAACATCATGTCCGAGACCGCGCTGAACCCCGAGTGCCCCTCATCCCAGGCGAGCCCGGGCGCCAGATTCAGCGCATGCCGCCACGTGATGGCCGCCTTGTCGGTGCCGCGCCAGGCCGGCAGGCCCAGGGGCTCGTCCAGCTGCAGCACGCCGCGCCCTTGCAGGGCGCCCGCCCACAGCGCCGTGAGCGACTTGGTCATCGACCAGCCCGTCAGCAGACTGCGGGCGTCGTAGCCCGGCGCATAGCGCTCGTACACCAGCTGACCGCGGTACAGCACCAGCACAGCCTGGGTGTTCTGGCGCGCACGGGGCTGGTCGGTGGTCTCGGCAAACAGCGCAGCGCTGGCCCGCTCGAGCTCAGCGGGCAAGGCAGTGTGGGCGATGGTGGTCAGGTTCGCCGGACCCTCGCCACGGGGCCACGGCAGCGAGCCGGACGGCGCCGGGGTCTGCCCATCTGCAGGCACGCCGTTGACCGATGCG
>JAJUHM010000521.1 GCA_029279925.1 Aquabacterium olei | reverse complement strand
CGTCACCCTGGCCGCATCGGCCCGGGCCCAGACCCTGCCTCCCCTGGCCCTCGCCATGCCCCTGCCCGCCCCGGTGCGGGCCCAGCCTGAAGAAGCCGAAGGCTACTGGAAGGGCGTGGCGGGCGCGTCGCTGGCGGCCACGGAGGGCAACAGCAGCACCCAGGCGCTGCTGCTCAACCTCGACGTGGCGCGCACCACCGAAACCACCAAGACCACGCTGGTGGCCCAGGTCAACGAAGGCAAGAACAAGGTCGATGGCCGCTCGCGCACCAGTGCCGGCAAGTGGGTGACCTCGGCCCAGCACAACCGCGACATCTCGCTCGTGATGTTCGGTTTCGGCAAGCTGGGGCTGGAGCGTGACCGTGTGACAGGCCTGGCGCTGCGCACCCAGGTGGCCGCAGGTTTCGGCCGCCACCTGCTGCGCAGCGATGCCGACACGGTGGACGTCTTCGCCGGTCTCAGCCACACCGACGACCGCTACGACATCGACAAGACCATCGGCGACGAGACTGCCCGGCGCTTCCGCACCACCGGCCTGCTGCTGGGCGAGGAAACCAGCCACCAGCTGACCGAGAACACCTTCTTCAAGCAGCGCCTGGAGTACTACCCGGGGCTGACCGGCGAGAAAAGCCGGCTGCTGCGCTTCAATGCCTCGCTGAGCGTGTCCATGTCGCGGGCGCTGGCCTTGACGGTGGGCGTCACAGACACCTACAACAGCCGCGTGGCGGCTGGACAGAAGCGCAACGACGTCTCGCTGTTCACCGGCATATCCCTGAAGATCGGCCAGTGAGCCTATGCGCCAGGGGGCGGCTCGCGCATAATGCGTCCCTCCCTCAGTCCCTCCGTGATTTTCTGCCATGGCCGCGTCCGAGCGTGCCGCCCCCCAGTCCCTGCCCCCCTCTGGTTCGGGTGATGGCGGCGGCGCCCCTCTTCAGCCTGCGTCTGCCCTGCAGACGGCCCAGCTCGCCGACTTCGCCCGCCGGCAGGCTTTCCTGGGTTTTGGCTCGGACGACGTCGCGGCGCTGCAGTTTCTGCACACCACGCTGAAGGACCACGCTCCCGGCTTCGTCGATGCGTTCTACGAGCACCTTGGGAAATTCGAGGAAATGCGCGCCCTGATCGAGCAGCCGGGGCTGCTCGACCGGCTCAAGCGCGCACAGGCCGACTACTTCGACACCCTCACCTCCGGCCCCTACGACGCCGACTACCTGCAGCGCAGGCTGGCCATCGGCATGGCGCACTCGCGCGTGGGTCTGGCGCCCGCGTGGTACCTGGGGGCCTACAGCCACTACCTGGTCGGCCTGCTGCCCGACGTCATCGCGCGCCTGGGCACCGACCCGGCCTACCTGCTGCCCGCCGTGCAGGCGTTGATGAAGGTGGTGCTGCTCGACATCGGCCTGGCGATCGACAGCTACATCGCCCACCGCGACCAGCAGATCGCCCGCCTGCAGGACTACATGAACGTGTTCACCGGCATGCCCTTCGGCACGCTGGTGCTGTCCAGCGACCTGCGGGTGCTGTACGTGAACCGCGCCCTGGGCGACATGCTCGGCACCAGTGCCGGCGCACTGCAGGGGCGTCCCCTGGGTCAGGTCATCGACGCGGGGCCGCTGCAGACGCTTTTGTCCCGCATGGGCGAAGGCCGCCCGGTGCGCGAGGCGACGACGTTGCGCGTGCTCGACCGGCCCAGCGAACTCGCCATTCCTGTGGGGCTGACGCTGTCCATGCTGCCCGACAGCAGCGGCTTGCCTGGCCACCGCCTGTTGATGGTGGTCGAAGACCTGCGCCTGCAGGCCCGTCTTGAAACCGACCTGCTCAATGCCCAGGCCGTGGCCGGCATCGGCAGCTGGCATGTCGACCTGCGCTCCGGCCTGGCCCAGTGGTCCGACGAGGCCTACCGGCTGTATGGCCGCGAGCCCGGCGATGTGGCGAGCTACGAGGCATTCCTCGATGCCGTCCACCCCGAAGACCGCGAAGAGGTCGACAGCGCCTGGCGTGCCGCGCTGGCGGGCCGCCCCTTCCGCATCGAGCACCGGGTGGTGCGGCCCAATGGCTCGATCCGCTGGGTCGAGTCCCGCGGCAAGCTGCAGCGCGGGGCCGATGGCCGCGTCGTGAAGGCCTTCGGCACGGTGTACGACATCACCGAGCGCCGCCAGGCGAGCGAGCGCATCCAGCGTCTGGCCTTCCAGGACACCCTCACCGGCCTGCCCAACCGCACGCTGGCGCTCGACCGCCTGCAGCAGGCGCTGGCCCAGGCCGAGCGCGAGCAGCACGGCGTCGCACTGCTCTACGTCGACCTGGACCACTTCAAGGAAATCAACGACACCCAGGGTCACCTGATCGGCGACCAGGTGCTGACCGAGGTGGCGGGGCGGCTCAACGCCGTCGTCCGCCAGCGCGACACCCTGGCCCGTCTCGGCGGCGACGAATT
>JAJUHM010000520.1 GCA_029279925.1 Aquabacterium olei | reverse complement strand
GCCAGCACGGCGGCCTTCGGCCCATCCGCCAGAATGCGGCCGTTGTCCACCACCACCACCCGGTCGACCACATCCAGCAAGGCAGGCCGGTGCGTCACCACAATCAGGGTCTGGTTCTGAACCGCACCCTTGAGATGTCGGATGAAATTGGCTTCCGCCTGCGCGTCCATCGAGCTCGTCGGCTCGTCCATCAGCAGCACCTTCGGCTTGGTGATGAGACACCGCGCCAGGGCCACCAACTGGCGTTGTCCACCCGACAGCAGGCTGCCCATCTCCCCCACCGGCATGTCATAGCCCAGCGGATGCGCCGCCGCGATGCGATCCAGCCCGGTCAGACGGGCCACCCCGGCAAAGAGCTCAGGATCAGCGGTTGAGCGACCGAGGAAGACGTTGTCCCGCAACGTGCCGTTGAACAGGCGCGGCTCCTGAAGCACAAAGCCGACATTGGCCCGGAAATCTGCCGGCTCGATCTGACGCAGGTCGAGGCCGTCAACCTCGACAAAGCCCTCCGTCGGCTGATAGAGCCCGCCCATCAGGCGAAGAATGGTGGACTTGCCGCTGCCGATCTTGCCCAGCAGGGCGACTCGCTCTCCCGGCTGGATGTTGAGATTGATGCCCTTGAGCACGATCGGGCTGTGCGCGCGCGAACCCTGTGGGTACGCAAACCGCACCTCCTGCAGGGCAATCTGCCCCAGCAGACTGGGGCGCGCCAGATAGCGCTTGCCCAGCTCTCGCTCGGTCGGCATGCGCATCAGCTCGTCCAGCGACATCAGCGCCGCCTTGGCGCTCTGATAGCGCGAAGCCAGGTTGACGATGCTGCCCAGCGGCGCCATGGCCCGCCCGCCGAACATCACGGCTGCGATCAGCGCGCCGCCGGTGATCTGCCCGTCGGCAATCAGGTGCACCCCCCACGTGAGCATGACGACCGTGATGAGCTGCTGCGACACCGCGGTGAAGTTGTTCACCCACGATGCGGCCACCCGCGTTCGCAAGGCAGAGGCGGCGGCCAGCGAGGTCGCCTCCTCATAGCGCTGAATGAAGTGTCCCTGCGCACCGGACGCACGCACGTCCTCCAGGCCCTCCATGGCCTCGATCAGCACACCATGCAAGTCCGCCTGCTGCCTCAGGTTGGCCCGCGTCGAGCGACGCAGGATGTGTTGCATGCCCAATGCGATGACCGTGACGAGCGGGATCGCGATCAGCAACACGAGCACCAGCGGCCCGCACACCACCCACGTGACAACGACGAACAGCAAAATGAAGGGGATGTCCGACACCGCCGAGATCGTGGCCGACGCCGAGAAGTCCCGCACGATCTCGATCTGCGCGATCCGGTGCGCGAAGGCCCCCGCGGAATCCGGCTTGTTCTCCAGCCGAATGGCCAGCGACTGGTTGAAGATCAGCGAGCCGAGGGCAATGTCTGCCTTCTTGCCCGCCATGTCGATCAGATAGGACCGCAGCTGCCGTGCCGCCATGTCGAAGGCAATCGCGATCAGCACCCCGATGGCCAGGGCCCACAATGTCACGAAGGCCTGCGTGGGGATCACGCGGTCGTACACCACCGAGGTGAACAGCCCCGTGAACAGCATCAGGACGTTGCTGAGGAACGCCGCCAGCATGGACGAGCGGTAATACGGAATGAAGCGCCGCATCGTGCCCCAGAACCAGTGAGGGCGATCCTCCGGGTCCGTGCTCGTTGCGGCACTGCGCGTGCCGGCTTTCGGTGCCGCGATCAAGGCATAGCCCGAGTACTCGGAAAGCAGTTCTTCCTCGGTGGCCAGGCACCGTTCGCCCTCGGAGCCGGGCATGATCAGTTCGTAGCGTGCCGATTCCTTGCGACGCCCTGGAATGCGCCGGGTCACGATGCACGCGTCGCCATTCGACAGCAGCAACACCACCGGCATCAGCAAAGACAGGATCTTGCCGGGCGGACGCCGCACGATCGACGCGGCAAAACCGAGCTGGCGCAGTGCAAGTACCGCCTGCTGGGGTTCAAGGGCCCCGCGTAGCGCCTGCCCTTTGAGCAAGACGTTCTCGGACGCCTCGACACCATGATGCCGACACATCCACAGCAAGGCACCGACCAGTGGGTCGTCCTTTGCGGAAGCCTGATCAGGAGCGCCGACCGGGGGGTCGTCGTCCATGGTCGGCTCTTGATGCAGGGTGGGTTCGATCATGGGTAGAAGCGCCCAAACTGAAGCGCCCCCTGATCGTAGGGACAGGCCGGAAGAACCTGAGCGGAAATAGCAGGCCTTCAAGCCGCCTGTTTTGCCCACCGCCCGGTCCGGGCGGACTCGCCTTGCGCCCGCAGGGCGGCGGCCACACGCTCGCTCACGGCGAGCCAAAGAAAAAAGGCAGCCCGAAGGCTGCCTTTTGAATTGGAGCGGGAAACGAGGCTCGAACTCGCGACCTCAACCTTGGCAAGGTTGCGCTC
>JAJUHM010000519.1 GCA_029279925.1 Aquabacterium olei | reverse complement strand
GGTTAGCCGGTGTTGGGGGGCTGCATGCCGGTGCCGGGTCGTTCGGCCTGCCCCCCGCGCTCGCTCCGTGGGTCGCTGACCACGCCCGCAGCGACTGCGCCACCCGGTGGAAGGGCATCGCGTAAACTTCCCGGACATTTGCTGTCCGTAGCTCAACTGGATAGAGCAGCTGCCTTCTAAGCAGCAGGTCGGGGGTTCGAGTCCCTCCGGACAGGCCACTCCAACGCGTCGTGCGGCGCTGCGGTCCGGATGCCGGGCCTGCGCTGCACGCCCCACCCGGGACCGACTCCAGCCATGTTTGCCGCCCTCAAGCGACTCATCGGCGCCACGCGTGCCCCAGGCCGTGAGGCCGACACGCTCGCCGCATGGGCCCGGTCGGAAGGCCACCAGTTCAAGCGGGTCAAGGATGGCCGCGGCGGCGGTGGTTTCGTCGCCGAGGCGGCCGCCGGCTGGCGTGTCGAGTGGGGTGCGTCCCAGCGCCCCTACATCTCGGGGCACGAATTGCGCTTCCGCTGCGACATCGGCTTGTCGCCCGACGTGCAGATGATGCTGCTCAGCAAGGCGCTGGCCCAGACGCTGGAAACCGACGTTTTCAGCCGCTACACCAACGCCATGCAGACCCAGGTCGACCACACGCTGCCGGAGGAGATGCGCTGGCTCGCGATGCACCAGCGGGTGTCGCTGGCAGCGTCGCCCGTGCTGGCCCGGCGCTTCGCCCTGTTCAGCAATGCCGAGGACGTGGCCCTTGCGTGGCTCGACGAGACCCTGCTGGCGCAACTCGACGAGGCTGCGACCACCTGGTGGTCCGATGCGCTGCTGCTGGTGCTGACCGCCAACCGCGGCATGCTGACCCTGCGCATGAGCGGAGAGGGCCTCGAGGACGGGCAATTGCGTCTGGTCGCGCCGCTGTTCGAGCTGGCCGTTCAGCGGGGCCGGGCCGTGGCCGGACAGGCCGGCCGTTAGGCTCGCGACTCAGCCCTTGCGCCGTTGCAGGAAGTCCTTGATGGCCTTGCCCGCGGCCGGTGCCGCCAGATTGCGCAGAAAGTGGGCCTGCTCGGCCTGCAGCTGGTCATGCAGGGGGCGGCTGTCCGCCGACCGCACCAGCGCCTTGATGCTGGCGAGTACGGCGGACGGCGCCATGTTCAACTGCTCAGCCCAAGCCAACGCCGTGTTGAGCGCCGTGCCGGACGGCGCCAGCCGGTGCACCAGTCCGGCCGCGGCCCACTCCTGCGCGCTCTGCGTGTCGCCGCTCCACAGCCAGGCCAGGGCCCGACCGTGCCCGGCACGCCGCGCCAGTTGCCAGCTCGCCCCGCCGTCCGGCGACAGGCCGATCTGGCTGTAGGCCATGGTGAAGCGCGCGTCTTCGGCCGCCACCAGCAGGTCACACGCCAGTGCAAGCGAGACGCCGCCCCCGGCCGCACGCCCCTCTACTGCAGCCAGCACCGGTTTGGGGAAGGCCTGCAGGGCCTCGATCCAGTGATGGAAGGCTTCGATGGCGGCGGCCTGGGCCGGCAGGTCGTGTTCGCGGTTGTGGGCCAGACGCATCAGATCCCCGCCGCTGCAGAAGTGCCCCCCTGAACCGGTGATCACCACCGAGGACACCTCCGGGCTGTCCTCGGCCATGCTCAGCGTCTCGACGCCGGCCGCATACACCTGCGGGGAGAGGGCGTTGCGGTTGGCCGGGCCGTGCAAGGTGAGGACCAGCGTGGCGCCATGGCGCGAAGTCTGTAGTTCAGTGGTCATGCCGTGTGGCTCCGGGTCGAGATACAACAAACAGGTGGGAATCCCTCGCGATTGTCCGGTCAGGGAAGCATTTGTCTTCATGCTAGAGTGAAATCCTGGCCTCATCCCACACCCTCATGATGCATTTCAACAAGGTGTCGGCCGCGGTTCTCGCTGGAGTGGCACTGGGTCTTGTGCCGGTTGCATCTCACGGCTTGGGCTTCGGTCGCCCCGTCAGCCGTGCCATTCTTGGCGAACGCCTGCAGATGCAGGTGCCCGTCCGCCTCGAGGCAGGCGAAGACCTCACCCCCGAGTGCCTCGTCGGTGATGTGTACGTGGGCGACGACAAGCTCGCCGCCAGTGCGGTGGCCGTCACCGTCGACCGTGCTGTCGGCGGGAGCGAAGCCACGCTGCGCCTTCAGACCCGTGTCTCGGTGAATGAGCCTGTGGTCACCGTCTACCTGGCTGCTGGATGCCAGGCGCGGGTGACCCGCAAGTTCGTCCTCTTCGTCGATCCGCCCTCGCTGGCGACCGAGGCCGCCGCCGTGCCTGCGCCGGTCTTGACCGATGTTGCCCCTCTGGCCGGTGGCGCCCCTGCGGACGCGGGGGGAGAACGCGCTGCGCCGCCTCGGCGCACGGCAGCGCGGGGGGCGGCTTCTGCGCCGGCCCGTACTCCGGTTGTGCGCTCGCCTGCACCGGCCGGGGGGCCGCCAGCCGCCGTGGT
>JAJUHM010000518.1 GCA_029279925.1 Aquabacterium olei | reverse complement strand
GTTGCCGGTAGTTGGCTTCGAGGTCGAGGCGGCGGTCGCTCGTCGGCAGGTCGCGCCACTGGAAGAGGGCGGGGTCGCTGATCGAGATGTGGGCATCGGTCAGGCCGTTGTGGCGAAAGGCGAGCGTCGGGTTGTCCGACATATCGATGGCATTGGTCGAGGCACAGCCGCTACACTCGTGGTCGAAAAAGCGGCCCAACCAGCCATCGCGCACCAGTTGGCCGGGCTGGGCGGTGTGCCAATAGTCGAAACTGGTGAAGTGGCTCAGATTGGGATTCGGATAGCCGACGCCATTGACCACGGCCACCTCGCCGTTGTCCCAAATGCGCTTCACGTTGGCCAGCGCGGGGTGCAGGGCGATCTGCTCGGTGCCGCCCCCCGTCGCGGCCGCGGCCCCCAGCGTGCGCACCCCGTGCTGCGTGCCCAAGACGAGCGAGTTGCGCGCGCTGGTGTAGATGCTGTTGGTGTAGGGGATGACGGTGTTCAGGCTGTCGTTGCCCCCGGCCAACTGCATGATGATCAGGATGGGCCCATCCTGCCCACTGGGCGGAAAGCTCTGCGCCCGCGCATCGAGGCTGGCCAGGGCGTGGGCATCTGGGGGCCTGGCAGGCCCTGAAGCAGGCAGCCCGCGCCCGCCAGCACGAACCCCGCGTGCCCATCTATGCCGGCGACGTGTCCTTCCGCATGACCGACTTCGCCACCCGCAATGCCGAGCGAGCCGGCGTGCGCCATGCCATCGAATTCAAGACCGCGGACGCCCTGCAGCGACCGGTCCCGTGCGAGCGCGGGGTCCTCATGTTCAACCCGCCCTATGGCGAGCGCATCGACACCAAAGGCTCGGTCCGGGATGCCTACCAGGCCCGCCAGGCGGGAGATCGCGACGGCCCGTCGTCGCCCGGCGTGCGTGCGGGCCGTGAACAGTTCGAGGGCGATGAAGAAGCCGCAACCTTCTTCCAGCGACTGTCCTCCCACTGGAAGAAGCACTACACCGGCTGGACCGCCTGGATCCTCAGCCCCGACATGAAGCTGCCCGGCGCCATGCGCCTGAAAGAAAGCCGCCGCGTCGTGCTCTTCAACGGTCCGATCGAATGCCGCCTGTTCCGCTTCGACCTGGTGGCCGGAAGCCTCAAGCCCCGGGGCCCATCCCCGGATGCGTCCCCCGCTGAGCCGCCCTCCGACGGCGCGTGACGGTGCGGCGCTGACCCGCGCTGTCAGCGCTCGTGCAGTGCCGCGATGACACTCAAGGCTGCCAGGGGCGCTGTGTCCGCGCGCAGCACCCGGCGGCCCAGGCTGACCGCCTGCCAGCCCGCGCGCAGGGCCATCTCTTCCTCCGCGGGCGACAACCCCCCCTCGGGCCCGTTCAAGAACACGAACCCCGGCGGTGACATGGCACCCGCTTCCGACGCCGCCTCCGCCCGTGCCGATGCCGATGCGTGCTCGAGCCAAGCCGTGAGCGGCACGGCATCCCGCAGACTCAGCACCGCCCGCCGCGCGGACCCGCCGACACACGTCGCCTGCGCCGCGCTCGCCCCCTGCATGCCCAGGCCGGCCTCGGCGCGCAGCCACCCAGCCAGCGTCTGGACCGCCATCACCCGAGGCACCACCGCGCGCCCGCATTGCTCGGCCGCCGCGATCGCGACCCCTTGCCAGTGCGCGACCTTCTTCGCCGCACGATCCCCCTCGAGCCGGAGAACCGACCGCTCGCAGACCAGAGGCTGAATCACCCGGGCGCCGAGTTCCGTCGCCTTCTCGATCACGAAGTCCATCCGGTCATTCGCGGGCATCCCCACCGCCAACGTCACCTCGACCGGCAGCTCACGATCGGATGCCACCGGCTCGCCCAGCCGCAGCGTGACCCGCTTGCGTCCCATCTCCACCACCGTGGCCTGCCGCTCGGCCCCCAGGCCGTCGAACACCGTGATCGCGTCGCCCGGCTGCATGCGCAGCACCTGCACGTGCCGGGACACCGACTCCGACAGCGTCACCTCGTCCCCGGAGCCCAGGCCGGGCAGATCCTCTACATGAAAGCGCGGCAGCACAACAACCTCACGTCATCCCTTCACATCAACACACCGGCGGCTCTTCGGCTTGTCGACCTGCCGCGGTCAGTCCCGCATCGCGGATCCTGTCGCCCACATTCTCCCGCACGCGCCTCACCGCAACCGCCCACATCCCTGTCGCCCCCGACCCGCCTCGAACCCGGTGCTGCGACTTTTTTGCGACACCCTCTTGCATGCACTTCCAAAGCAGTGCGATAATTGCGTTCTTCGCTGATCGCGACAACAAACAAGCGATCGACAGCAGCGAATCAAGTTCTTTAAAAATTAACAGCCGATAAGCGTGGGTGTTTGGATGAAAGAAGCCAAATGCTCACGGAAGACGAAATGAAACGCCTACGGTGAAGAAATTCACTTGTAGTGTGTGTTCACTTCAATTCCGAAAGAGTGAGT
>JAJUHM010000517.1 GCA_029279925.1 Aquabacterium olei | reverse complement strand
TTCTTGGCGATGTGGCCCGACAGATAGACCAGGTTGCCACTGCGTACGAAAGGCACGTAGGCCGCGGCGGGCACGGCGACGGGGGGAAGGACGATGCCGAGGGCTTCGAGACGTTGTGCAATGGTCATGATGGGTGTCAGGGCAGGGGGCAGAACGATCGCCGGGATGGTACATGAGCTGATCCGCGCAAGTGGCCGGGCGGTGGCAATCCCGGTGATCGCGATGCCGGTTCCCGAGAAGGGGCATGTCACCCGATCGGGGCCCCCGCAGTGGGGTGGGCCGGGGCGGCCGCGCAAGGCAAGCTCACGGAGTGCGCCCCGATCACCCCCCTCATCCTCAGCCGGCCGGCTTGGTCCTGGTCTGGTTGGCGCCCGTCGCTTGGGTGGCGGGCACCGCCCTGCAGCTTCAGCAGACGGACGTGGCGCCGGTGCGGACGCACGCGCTGACACTGATCGCGGCCGTCCTGGTCCTGGCTGCTGCCGGCTGGGTGCGGGGGCAGTGGCTGTCGGGTCAACGCACAGCGGTGCCGGGTTGGCTGGTGGTGGGCCTGGCTGTGATGGTGCTGGCCTGGGCCGTGACGGGCTGGCGCGCAGCCGCCCGTCTGTCGGAGGCCGTGCCCGCTGACTGGTCGGGGCGCGACCTGGCGGTCTGCGTGCGGATCGACGGGCTGCCCACCCCGTCGGCATGGGGCATGCGGGTCGAGGCCGTGTTGCTGGGTGTGGGCGATCCCACGTGCTCGGGCAGGCGTGCCGGCGCTGCTGCCTTGCCGGTGCGGGGCGTGCAGATGCTGGTGCCGGCCCGTGCCGGCATGGCGCGCCTCGTGCCCGGCGACGTCTGGCTGGTGTCCGCGCGCTTGCGTCCGCTGGATGCCCTGTCGAATCCGGGCGCGGGCGACGCGCTGATTGCCAGCTTTGCCCGCGAGGTGCGGGCGGTGCTGACCGTCCGCCCTGCGGCCCGGGCGCCGGAGCGCCTTCACGTCGCTTCAGGTTGGGATGAGGGCTGGGTGAACCGGCTGCGCCTGCGTGTGCGCGAGGCCATTGCCGTCGCGGTCCCTCATGCAGGCAATGCGGGTGTGCTGGCGGGGCTGGCCGTGGGCGATCAGTCTGCCATCGAGCGAAGCGACTGGGCGGTGTTCCGGGACACGGGCGTGGCGCATGTGGTCGCCATCAGCGGGACCCATGTGGTGTTGTGCGGGGCCCTGATGGCGTGGCTGGTGCGCCGGCTCTGGGGGCGTGTGGCCTGGCTCACCCGCTGGGGGGCCGCACCCGAGGTGGCCCGCTGGGTGGGCGTGGGCGGAGCCGCCTGCTATGCCGTGCTGGCGGGATGGGGCTTGCCAGCACAGCGCACAGTGGGGATGTTGTTCATCGCGGCCGTGCTGCGAAGCCGAGCCCGCCGGTGGCCATGGGCGTTGGTGTGCCTGTGGGCGGCTGCGGGCGTGCTCGCGCTCGAGCCCTGGGCATGGCGGCAGCCCGGCTTCTGGCTTTCATTCGTCGCGGTTGCGGTGCTCATGCACGATGGGCGACTGGCGCGGCTGACCGCGATGCGGCCCGCACAGGTTTCGCCCGCATCCCATCCGGCCATCGCGCCGATCGGGCTGGGCCGGGCGCTTGCCGGGCGGGCGCGGGAGTTGATTCGCCTGCAGTGGCTGGTGACGCTGGCCTTGGCGCCCGTCACGTTGTTGTGCTTTCAGCAGATGTCGCTGGTGGGCTTGCTGGCGAACCTGCTGGCCATCCCGGTTTTCACCCTGCTCATCACGCCGTTCGCGCTGGCAGGCATCGTGTGGCCGGGCTTCTGGGTGTGGGGTGCCGCGTGCATCGATTTGATGCGCGTGTGGCTCATGGAGCTGGCGTCGTGGCCGATGGCGGTCTGGTCGTCGCCTGCCTTGCCCGTCTGGGTTGGCGTGCTGGCCGTTCTCGGGGCGCTGGTGGCCATGCTGCCCCTGAGCTGGCGGGCCCGGGCACTGCTGCTGCCGCTGTGCCTGCCGCTGGTCTGGTTGCCCCCGGCCTGGCGGCTGGTGCCCCCACCGTCCCGCGGTCAGTTTCATGTGATCGCGATGGACGTGGGGCAGGGCAGCGCCGTGCTGGTCCGGACGGCTCGCCATGCCCTGCTGTTCGATGCTGGCCCGGCCTGGGGGCCCGCCGCCAATGCGGGCGAACGTGTCGTCGTGCCGGTACTGCGGGCGTTGGGGGTGGCTCGCCTCGACGCCCTGGTGCTCAGTCACGAGGACGCCGACCATGCCGGTGGTGCGCAGGCCGTGCTGAGTGTGATGCCAGCCACGTCCCTGGTGCACGGTCTCCCGCCAGGGCACGCGCTGCTGGCCGGAGGGGGATCGGCTGCGCGGCCGTGCGTGGCCGGCCAGTCATGGCAGTGGGACGGCGTGGACTTCTCCGTGCTGCATCCCGGTGCCCCCCGCACCGCAGAGCCATCGCCCGGCCGCCGGACAGAGGGCAATGG
>JAJUHM010000516.1 GCA_029279925.1 Aquabacterium olei | reverse complement strand
GGGCGGAAGCCGGCATCGAGCGCCTGATCGAGGAAACTCAGCGCTTCCGACACGGCCACATCCAGCTCGGTGCCGGACGACAGGATGGCGGCCAGTGCGGCCGACAGGGTGTCGCCCGCGCCGACGAAGGCGGTGTCGAAGCGCTCGAAGCGCTCGCCGCACAGGGCCCCCTGCGGCGAGGCCAGCACGTTGTCGATGTACTGATCGGGCAGCTGGATGCCGGTCACCAGCACGTAGTCGGCGCCCAGCTCGCCGGCGGCCACGGCCAGTTCGCGGGCCGACGGCTGACGCTCGGCATCCCACTCGGGCAGCAGGAAGTCGGTCAGTGTCTTGTGGCTGCCGACCAACACCCGCGTGGCCGGCAGGATGAGCTCGCGGAAGGCGTCCAGGTAGGCCGTCTGGGGGTCTTCGTCCATCCACGACAGGTTGGGCAGGAAGGTCACCAGCGGCACGTCCGAGTAGTCGGACAGGATCTCGGCGACGGCGCTCACGCCCTCGGCGCTGCCCAGAAAGCCCACCTTCCAGGCGGCGATGGTGCAGTCTTCGAGGATGGAGCGTGCCTGGTCGACGACGGCGTCGGGGTCGATCTCGTGCGACTCGAACACCTCGGCGGTGTCGCGGATCAGCAGGCCGGTGACGACGGGCAAGGCATGCGCGCCCATGGCGGCGATGGTCGCGATGTCGGCTCCGATGCCGGACGCGCCGCTCGGGTCATTGGCATTGAAGCTCAGGACGCATGCCGGCGCACCGGAATCCTGTTCGCCGGCAACCGGGGTGGTTTCAGCGCTGTTCTGGGGTGAATTCATGCGTTCAACGGTGTCTCTGGCGGGGGCGCCGTGCCCGGAAACCCTGGGATGGCCCCGACCAGCAGGTGGCTACAATCGATCCATTGTATTCAAGCTGAACTTGTTGACGTGAACGAATTCCGTACCTGGATGTGCCTGATCTGCGGCTGGATTTACGACGAAGCCGCAGGGCTGCCTGAAGAAGGCATTCCCCCGGGGACCCGCTGGGAAGATGTGCCGATGAACTGGGTGTGCCCGGAATGCGGCGCACGCAAAGACGATTTTGAGATGGTTCAGATCTGACCACATCCTGACGATATAAGCTGTGACCACGGTGACCCGCCTCTCATGCGGGTGCCGACGTTTGGAGGAGCGGGTCCGTGTCAGAAATGGAAAACACCGTGCCGACCGGGCCGGAGTCGGCCGGCGGTGCGGGCGCCAGAAAGGTGCTGGTCATCGACGACAGCAACACCATCCGGCGCAGTGCCGAAATCTTCCTGAAGCAGGGCGGCTATGAGGTGGTGCTGGCCGAAGATGGCTTCGACGCGCTGTCCAAGGTCAACGACCACGAGCCCGACGTCATCTTCTGCGACATCCTGATGCCGCGTCTGGATGGCTACCAGACCTGCGCCATCATCAAGCGCAATCCGCGTTTTGCCCGGACGCCGGTGATCATGCTGTCCTCGAAGGACGGGCTGTTCGACAAGGCGCGAGGGCGCATGGTGGGCTCGCAGGACTACCTGACCAAGCCCTTCACCAAGGACCAGCTGCTCCAGGCCGTGTTCCAGTACGCGGGCGCCTGAGGCCTGCACCGTGTCCCGCGATCCGGGGCTTCAGTAATGATTTGAAACACGTGATGCCACGGCCTTGTGGCAGCCTGTCGTGTGCCGAGGTAAAAGCATGCCGATTCAAAAAATCTTGCTGGTTGACGATTCCAAGACCGAATTGCACGTGCTGTCCGAACTGCTGACCAAGAAGGGTTATCAGGTGCGGACTGCAGAAAATGGCGAAGAGGCCCTGCGCCGCCTGCAGGAAGACAAGCCGGACCTGATCCTCATGGACGTGGTGATGCCGGGGCAGAACGGCTTCCAGCTCACGCGCACCATCACGCGCGACCCGCAATACGCCTCCATCCCGGTCATCATCTGCTCGAGCAAGAATCAGGAGACCGACCGGGTCTGGGGCATGCGCCAGGGCGCCCGGGACTATGTCGTCAAGCCGGTGAACCCGGACGAACTGCTCGCCAAGATCAAGGCCTTCGGCTGAGGGCGGGCAGATGGCCAACAAGGAAGCCCTTCGGCAACTGCAGCAGCGCCTGGCCGACCGCCTGCAGCGTGTGCGTGAGCAGGCGCCCGCGCGCAACTGGCTGGCGGTCGAGGTGGCAGGGCACGGCTTCCTGTTGCCGCTGGACCAGGCCGGCGAGATCTTTCCGGTGGCCGCCATCCAGCCGGTGCCGCACAGCCAGCCCTGGTTTCTGGGTGTGGCCAACCTGCGCGGCCAGTTGCACGGCGTGGCCGACCTGGGGCGCTTCCTGAACCTGCGCGAGCGCGCGCCGCGCCTCGGGGTCGACGTGCCCGCGCGCGATGCCGGTCGGCTGGTCGCCCTCAACCAGGGATTGCAGCTCAATGCCTGCGTGCTGGTCGACCGCCTGCTGGGGTTGCGGCAGCCAGATG
>JAJUHM010000515.1 GCA_029279925.1 Aquabacterium olei | reverse complement strand
GGTTGATCAGGCCGGAGAACTGCACGGCGGGCAGCATGGTGGCCAGCGAGGTGCCGAAGATGGCCGCGATCTGGCTGCCCGTGAACGAGGACATGAACAGCCCCAGCCCGGTGGCCGCGGTGACGTAGAGCAGGGCGGCGAGCGTGAGTGTGAAGAAGCTGCCCTTGAACGGCACGCCGAACACCGTCACGGCCAGGGCCGTCATCAGCAGGAAGTTGACCATGCCTGTGGCGATGTAGGGCAGCTGCTTGCCGAGCAGGAACTCCAGCCGGGTGGCCGGGGTGACGTAGAGGTTGACGATGGAGCCCATCTCCTTTTCGCGCACCACGGCCAGCGCCGCCAGCATGGCGGGGATGAAGATCAGCAGGATCGGGATCACGGCGGGCACCATGGCCACGATGCTGCGCACCTCGGGGTTGTAGCGGTAGCGCACCTCGACCTGCGCGGCCGGCGTGGTGTCCATGCCGCGCAGCCGGGCCTGTTCAGCGAGGTAGCCCGTGTGCAGCCCCTGCACATAGCCGGAGATGGTCTCGGCGCGCTGCGGCATGGCGCCGTCGATCCACACGCCGATGGCCACGGGGCGACCGCGTGAGACATCGCGTGCAAAACCGGGCGGGATCTCGAGGGCCACGCTGATCTCGCCGTTGCGCAGGCGGCGGTCGAGGTCGGCGTCGTTCTGCAGCGGGGGCTGCTCGATGAACCACGGCGAGCCCGAAAAGTTCAGCGTGTAGTCGCGGCTGGCCGGGGTCTGGTCGCGGTCGAGCACGGCGTAGCGGAGGTCTTGCACGTCCATGCTGATGCCGTAGCCCATGATGATCATCAGCAGCACGGTGCCCAGCAGGGCCAGCGTGAGGCGGATGGGGTCGCGGCGCAGTTCGAGTGATTCGCGGTGGGCGAAGCTCATCATGCGAGCCAGGCTCCAGCCGCGGGTGCGGGGGGCGCGCGCCGGCAGTTCTGCCGTAGGGGCTCCTGACGCGGGTGCCGCGGGCGTCGCGGACGCAGCGGTTGCAGGAGGTGGCGCGTCCGCCGTGTCCGCACCGCCCTGCGCCTCCAGCAGGTAGTGGATGAAGGCGTCTTCCAGCCTGTCTCGCCCCTTGCTGGCGGTCAGCTCATCCGGCGTGCCGCTGGCCAGCACCCGCCCGGCGTGCATCAGCGAGATGCGGTCGCACCGCTGCGCCTCGTTCATGAAATGCGTGGAGATGAACAGCGTCACGCCATCCCGACGCGAGAGCTCGACCATCAGCGCCCAGAACGCATCGCGCGCCACCGGGTCCACGCCCGAGGTCGGCTCGTCCAGGATGAGCATGTCGGGCTTGTGCTCCACCGCCACCGCCAGCGACAGCCGCTGTCGCACACCCAGGGGCAGCGCAGCGGGCAGGGCATCGGCCACGTCGTGCAGGCCGAAGCGCGTCAGCATCTCGTCGATCCGCGCTTCGCGGGCGTCGGCCGGCACATGGAAGAGCCGTGCGTGCAGATCGAGGTTCTGGCGCACGGTCAGCTCGCCGTACAGCGAGAAGCCCTGCGACATGTAGCCCACGCGCCGACGCACGTTCAGGTCGTTGGCGTCCACCGGGCGGCCGAACAGCGCCGCGCGCCCCTCGGTGGCGGGCAGCAGGCCGGTGAGCATCTTCATCGTGGTGCTCTTGCCGCAACCGTTCGAGCCCAGGAAGCCGAAGATTTCGCCCTGCCGGATGCGGAAGCTCACGCGGTCGACAGCCGTGAAATCGCCGAAGCGGCAGGTCAGGTTGTCCGCTTCGATCGCGATGTCGCGGTGGTCGCCGCGCAGCGGTGGCACCGTGAGGGCGCGATGGTCACCGCGCCGGGCGTCGGGCAGCAGGGCCAGGAAGGCCTGCTCGAGCCCGGTGGTGCCCGTGCGGGCCAGGATCTCCGCCGGGGTGCCCTCGGCGAGCACGCGCCCGGCGTCCATGGCCACGAGGTGGTCGAAGCGCTCGGCTTCTTCCATGTAGGCCGTGGCCACGATGACGCTCATGCCCGGCCGCCGGCTGCGGATGTGGTCGATCAGCTCCCAGAACTGCCGGCGCGACAGCGGGTCCACGCCCGTGGTGGGCTCATCGAGCACCAGCAGATCCGGGTCGTGGATGAGGGCGCTGCACAGCCCCAGCTTCTGCTTCATCCCGCCCGAGAGCTTGCCGGCCGGCCGGTCGGCAAAGGGCGCCAGCCCGGTGGCGGCCAGCAGCTCGGCGATGCGACGTTGGCGCTCCTGCCCGCCATGCCCGAAGAGCCGACCGAAGAAGTCGACGTTCTCCTGCACCGACAGGGTGGGGTAGAGGTTGCGACCCAGTCCCTGCGGCATGTAGGCGATCTGCGGACAGCGGCTGCGGCGCACGCGCGCGCTCGCCATGTCGCCGCCCAGCACCGTCACGCGCCCCTGCTGAATGCGCCGCGCGCCGGCCAGCAAGGCCAGCAGGGTGGACTTGCCCACGCCGTCCGGGCCGATCAGGGC
>JAJUHM010000514.1 GCA_029279925.1 Aquabacterium olei | reverse complement strand
ACCGTGCGCTTGAAAGCACGGCGCTCGACACTTCTGAGAAAGTCGTCGAGTTCTTCTTCTGGAGAGGGACTGGGCAGAGGGGTCAAGACCGAAAGCCAGACGGCGGCGTTTGTCGCGGCGGATTATGGCATCGGCGTGCGCTGGGTCATGCGGGGGGCTGCCTTCGCTTGAACTTGTGTCAGGGAATGCAATAATGTCGGTTTTGCGCCATTTCGATCTGGCTTGTGCTCGCCCGCATCTACAGGCGACGTGCCCAGGCCGCGCAGGCTCCGAAACCGCCTCACGAGGGCGAGCACGCTGGCAATCCGTTGCCGCAGTGCTGCTGTTGCCACCCGCCCGGGTGGTGATCGTGTAAGAGGGGCACCGATCGTTTTTCGTTAGAGAAATTCGGAAAGGTTCTTCTTCATCATGGACATGTCTCCCGCAGACACCAAGCGCGCCGCAGCCGCCGACGCCGCCTCCGCCGCCCACGGCGAAATCCTCAACGGTTCCGACATCCTCGTGCGCTGCCTGCAGGCCGAGAACGTCAAGTACATCTGGGGCTATCCCGGTGGCGCCGTTCTGTACATCTACGACGCCCTGTACAAGCAGGACACCATCGAGCACGTGCTAGTGCGCCATGAGCAGGCCGCGGTGCACGCCGCCGACGGCTATGCGCGCGCGACCGGCGACGTCGGTGTCGCGCTCGTGACCTCCGGCCCGGGTGTGACGAACGCCATCACCGGCATCGCGACGGCCTACATGGATTCGATCCCGATGGTGATCATCACCGGGCAGGTGCCCACGGCCGCGATCGGTCTGGACGCCTTCCAGGAGTGCGACACCGTCGGCATCACGCGCCCCATCGTCAAGCACAACTTCCTCGTGAAGGACGTGGCCGAGCTGGCGAGCACGCTGAAGAAGGCCTTCCACATCGCCCGCACCGGCCGTCCCGGCCCCGTCGTGGTCGACATCCCGAAGGACGTTTCGCTGAAGACGACCGCCTTCCACTATCCCGAGACGGTGGAGATGCGTGCGTACAACCCGGTTCGCAAGGGCCACGGCGGCCAGATCCGCAAGGCCGTGCAGCTGCTGCTCAACGCCAAGCGCCCCTACATCTACGTGGGCGGTGGCGTGGTGCTGGCCAACGCACACAAGGAACTGCGCGAGCTGTCCGACATGCTCGGCTTCCCGTGCACCAACACCCTGATGGGCCTGGGCGCGACGGCTGCGTCCGACCCGAAGTTCCTGGGCATGCTGGGCATGCATGGCACCTACGAAGCCAACATGACGATGCAGCACGCTGACGTCGTCATCGCCATCGGCGCCCGCTTCGACGACCGCGTGATCGGCAACCCGAAGCACTTCGCCCAGGTCGAGCGCAAGATCATCCACATCGACATCGACCCGTCGTCGATCTCCAAGCGCGTCAAGGTCGACATCCCCATCGTCGGCGACGTCAAGGACGTGCTGCTCGAGATGATCGCCCAGGTCAAGGAATCGGCCCAGAAGGTCGACCAGCAGTCGCTGGCCGCCTGGTGGAGCCAGATCAACGAGTGGCGCAAGCGCGAGTGCCTGCGCTACAAGACCTCCAGCGAGGTCATCAAGCCGCAGTTCGTGATCGAGACGCTGGGTCGCCTCACGGCTGGCACCGACCACTACATCACCTCGGACGTGGGCCAGCACCAGATGTTTGCCGCCCAGTACTGCAAGTTCGAGGAACCCCGCCGCTGGATCAACTCCGGTGGCCTGGGGACGATGGGCGTGGGCCTGCCGTATGCCATGGGCATCAAGCTGGCCAAGCCCGAGTCGGATGTGTTTTGCATCACCGGCGAAGGCTCGATCCAGATGTGCATCCAGGAGCTGTCGACCTGTCTGCAGTACAACACCCCGGTGAAGGTGCTGTCGCTGAACAACCGCTACCTGGGCATGGTGCGCCAGTGGCAGCAGCTCGATTACGGCGGTCGTTACTCGCACAGCTACATGGACGCGCTGCCCAACTTCGTGAAGCTGGCCGAGGCCTATGGTCACGTGGGCTTGCTGGTCGAGCGGCCGGAAGACGTCGAAGGCGCTCTGAAGGAAGCCATCGCCCTGAAGGACCGCACGGTGTTCCTCGACATCCGCACCGACCCCACCGAGAACGTGTGGCCGATGGTGCAGGCCGGCAAGGGCATCTCCGAGATGCTGCTGGGCTCCGAGGAACTCTGATCCGACGCGTTACCTGAATTCGAAGCCCGACCTGGTCGAGGCAGAACCAAGGCGCGTGCTTTCCGGCACGCGCGGAGGGTTCTGCCCCACCGGTCGGGCACATGCATAACGATTTCCCATCGTTTTCGCTGTTATTTGCAACCGGATTAGGTAAATGGTCCTGTTTTTTGCGTTCTCGATAGCGTTTTTGCCGTAATTTGTTTAATTCTTTCTGTTTTTCCATGCCTTCAATGTTTTGATGTTTGGTCCAATTCATCAACATATAGGCGTTTTCATCTGTATCAAACTCAATCATT
>JAJUHM010000513.1 GCA_029279925.1 Aquabacterium olei | reverse complement strand
TCGGGCATCGTGCAGCGCGCCATCGGCATCCCCGTGCCGCTGTTCACCGCCATCTTCGCCCTGGCTCGCACGGTCGGCTGGATTGCCCAGCTCGACGAAATGATCGGCGACCCCGAGTACAAGATCGGTCGTCCCCGTCAGCTGTTCGTCGGCGCCGAGAAGCGCGACGTGGCACCGATCGGCCAGCGCTGATCTGAGACCGCAGGGCCCGCGAGCAGGGCCCGCCCACCGAAAGCCCGGCCTTGCGCCGGGCTTTTTGTTGAGGGGTACCGCGGCCCGCTGCCGACTCAGTTCTCGCGCCGGACGCGGGTGGCAATCAGGCGCTGCCCGTTGGACTCGAACTGGCCTTGTACGTCGAGGCGGGAGCCGTCGTCCAGGCTGGAGAGAGAGGCCCCGTTCTCGAACAGGGCGGTGGCGTAAAGCACGGTCACGCCGCGGAGCGTGACCGTCTGATTCAGCGGGTCGACCGCGCTGCCCGTGCCGAACAGGCGGACGTCCCGCGACGCCAGTGGATTGCGCACGGCGATCTGGGTCGCCACCAGCACGCCCGACTGAACAAGCCCTTCTGCCAGCACCCGCACGCCGTTGCCCAGGCCGCCGACGGTGGAGCTGGCCTGCACCGGGATCCCGTTGATCTTGAAGCTGGCATTGCTGGTGTAGTCGCTGATGTGCCCTTCGAGGGTGGTCTGCGCGCCCTCGGTCGTCGTCGGCGAGAGGGCGGTCACGCGGGTGGCCAGGTTCGTGCAACTGTTGTCGGCGCTGTTCAGCGCGAGCTTGACCTGCACGCGCGCGCCCTCGGTGAGCTCCACCACCGAGGCCCCTGTGTAATCCACCGTCAGGCCGCCCAGCACGAAGGCCTTCAGGGCGGTGTCCACGCCGAGCGCCGTGCCCACGACCTTGCATTCGGACAGGTCGGTGCGGCGCTCGATGCGGGTGGCGAAGTAACGCTGCGTTGCCGGGTCGGCCAGCGCGTGCACCTCGATCAGGTCCGATGTGGAGATGCCGTTGACGCCGGTCGTGGAGCCGACGATCACCGTGCCGGCCGGGACCAGCACCGTCTGGCCCGCGACGGTCAACGTGGGCGGCGTGCTCACCAGGTTGCGCGCGGTCACCCGGCCGGCGACGCTGCTGCCGTACGTGATGCGCGTGGCGGTCGCCTGCCCGGGAGCGTCTCCGCTGGGGGGCGTGACCGGCCCCGAAGCGATGGCCACCGTCATGCCGAGGCGGATGTCGGCCGTGGAGCGAGGGGTGCCGTCGTCGTCGATCACGCGGGCGGTGCCGTCGTCGAAGCGGATGCCGTTGACGATCACCGAGCCCAGCCCCGACACCACGCCCACGGCGGCGCCGCTCTGGCTGGGTGATGGCGGCGTGGCGCCCGGTCCACCTCCGCCACAGGCGGTCAGGCTCACGGCGAGCGCACACGCGACGCTCGCAGGGGGGAGGGCGCGCGCAGCGCGTCGAGGTGAGAGAAGGGCGTGCATCATGATCGGGTGCGTGGCACAAGAGGTCCTGGCCCGTCAGTGTCTCCGGGTGGAGGCATCCCTTTGCAATCTGAGGTTTTCGGGCGGGCGGTTCTCCCGCGACCGGTGTGTGCACAGCGGCCCTCATGGCGCCCCGGTTGCCCCCATCTGCCTTAAAATCGTCATCTTTTCCCCACACCGGCCTTGCGGCCTTCCGGACGCGTACGCGCGCGCAGCAGCACCATGGGACGCACCCTCTACGACAAGATCTGGGACGAGCACGTCGTCCACACCGAGGAAGACGGCACCGCCGTCCTGTACATCGACCGCCAGTTGGTGCACGAAGTGACCAGCCCCCAGGCGTTCGAGGGCCTGGACATCGCCGGCCGCAAGCTGTGGCGTCTGTCGGCCAACCTGGCCGTGAGCGACCACAACGTGCCCACGACCGACCGTCGCGAAGGCATCAAGGACCCCGTCTCCAAGCTGCAGGTCGACACGCTGGACAAGAACTGTGACCGTTTCGGCATCACGCAGTTCAAGATGGGCGACAAGCGCCAGGGCATCGTGCACGTGATCGGGCCTGAGCAGGGCGCGACGCTGCCCGGCATGACCGTGGTGTGCGGCGACAGCCACACCTCCACCCACGGCGCGTTCGGCGCGCTGGCGCATGGCATCGGCACGTCGGAAGTCGAGCACGTCATGGCCACCCAGACGCTGCTGGCCAAGAAGGCCAAGAACATGCTCGTGAAGGTCGAGGGCACGCTGCCCAAGGGCTGTTCCGGCAAGGACATCGTGCTGGCCATCATCGGCAAGATCGGCACGGCCGGCGGCACGGGATACACCATCGAATTCGCCGGCAGCGCCATCCGCGCGCTCAGCATGGAAGGCCGCATGACGGTCTGCAACATGGCCATCGAAGCCGGTGCCCGCGCCGGCTTGGTGGCGGTCGACGACACCACGATCAACTATGTCAAGGGTCGCCCCTTCACGCCCACTGGCGTCGAGTGGGACCAGGCCGTGGCCTACT
>JAJUHM010000512.1 GCA_029279925.1 Aquabacterium olei | reverse complement strand
CGACCTGAACGAGATCAAGGAGCCGATCGTCTGCTGCCCGAACGACCCGGACGACGCCAAGTTCCTGTCCGAAGTCGCTGGCACCAAGATCGACGAAGCCTTCATCGGTTCGTGCATGACCAACATCGGTCACTTCCGCGCCGCCGGCAAGCTGCTGGAAGGCAAGAAGGACATCCCGGTGCGTCTGTGGGTGGCCCCGCCGACCAAGATGGACGCTGCCGAGCTGACCAAGGAAGGCTTCTACAACACCTTCGGCACCGCTGGCGCCCGCACCGAAATGCCCGGCTGCTCGCTGTGCATGGGCACCCAGGCTCAGATCAAGGAAGGCTCGCCCTGTATCTCCACGTCGACGCGTAACTTCCCGAACCGTCTGGGCAAGAACACCAACGTGTTCCTGGGCTCTGCCGAACTGGTGGCTGTGGCCTCCAAGCTGGGCAAGCTGCCGACCCCGGCCGAGTACCTGGCCGAGACCGGCGTGATCAGCCAGAACGCCGACAAGATCTACAAGTACATGAACTTCAACCAGATTGAAGAGTACGTGGAGACGGCCAAGACCGTGCAGGCCTGATCCGCCTCCCCCGGCCCTGTCGACAGGGCTGGCGGTCGATCCAAACCCGCCAGGGCGACCTGCGCGGGTTTTTTCGTTTTCAGCCGCAACCCGGCCCTTCGGGAAAACCGCGACGCCGGAATGCCTCTGAACGCGACTTCCTCACGCTGCGGCGCTGTGTACTTGGCGAGAATAAAGAACGAAAGCTGTAAAAACAGAAACATTCAATGACCACCGCCACATCGCCGACATCGGTCGAAGCGCGCGTCAACGCGGCCCGAACCCGCATCACGTTCGGCCCCGTGCCCTCGTCGTCCTTCACGGCGGCCGGGCTGGTCATCGTGCTGGCTGTGTTCATGCACCAGGCGCACCCCGACAGCCTGACGTCCATGGCATGGCTGTGGCTTGCCATGACCTTCCTCGCCTCGCTCGGCTTCGCCTGCCACGCGCTGTGTTATCTGAAGTCGGCCGATCGCCATGCCGCCCACTGGCTGCCCACCCATGTGGGCCTCACCCTGGTCATCAGCGCCTGCTGGGCAGCGGGATTGTGGATGCTTCCGCTCGCCGCGAACCGAGAACTCGCCACGGCCATGCTGATGTGCCTGTTGGGCGTGACGACGACCGGCTCATCCTTGCTCGTCGGCTACAAATGGCTGTCGCGGGTCTGGGCGATCCCGCCGATGGTCTCGCTGTCGGCCTATCTGGCCTGGCAACACGGCGGCATCCAGAGTGCGTTCTGGTGCGTGGTCTGCGCCGGCATCCTTGCGCTGCATTGGCAGAACGCCGCCAGAAAGGAGAAGCACCTCAAGGAGATGCTCCGCCTCAGGTACGCCAACGAGGACATGGTCATGGCCCGGGACCATGCTTTGTCGGAAGCACGCCAGCTGAGCGAAGCCAAGAGCCAGTTTCTCGCGACCATGAGCCATGAAATGCGCACGCCGATCCACGGGGTGCTGGGCCTGGGCGGCATGCTCGAGCAAGAGCCTCTCAGCGAGGCAGGACGCCGCAACCTGAGGCTCTTGCAAGGCGCTGCCGAGCATCTGCTCCACGTGATCAACGACGTGCTCGATTTCTCGAAGCTGCGTGCCAACAAGCTGGCGCTGCACCCGGAGGAAACCGATGTGGCGGAGCTCGCTCGCAGCGTGTCCCAGCTCGCCGAAGCGACAGCGCGAGACAAACCCGTCGAGGTCGTGCTGTCACTGGATCTGCCCGAAGAGGGACGGTGGCTGGTGGATCGCGCACGCCTGCGGCAGATCCTGCTGAATCTTGCCGGCAACGCGGTCAAGTTCACGGAACGGGGCCGTGTGACCCTGACCGTGCAGCACCTCGGTACCATGCCCCAGCACCCTTCGATGGATCGGCTGCAGATTTCCGTGGCCGACACGGGCATCGGCATCCCGCCGGACGAGGTTCAGAAAATCTTCGACGCCTTCCATCAGGTCGGCACCAGGCACACGCAGGGAACAGGCCTGGGTTTGCCGATTGCCAGGCAGCTCTGCGAGGCCATGGGGGCCGAACTGCTGTGCGAAAGCCAGGTCGACCATGGGTCCACCTTTTCGTTCATCCTGACGGCCGTGCGGTGCCTGCAAGCCGGCAGCCCGATCTGCGCGCCCAGCCATCCAGCGGCGCCCGATGGCGAGGTGGGGCTTGCCCATCGCCGCGCACTGGTCGTGGACGACAACAAGGTCAACCTGCTGATCTCCGAGGCGCAACTGACGCAGTGCGGACTGTCGGTGCATTGCACCGAGGGGGGACGGTCGGCACTGGAATGGCTGAGGCACCACGCTGTGGACGTCATCTTGATGGACTGCCACATGCCGGACATGGACGGCTTCGAGGCGGCGACGCAGATCCGGCGGCAGGAGCAAGCCCTCGGTCTTGCACGCACGCCCATCGTGGCCCTCACGGCAAGCAGCCTGGATGCGGTCGTAGACCACCAAATCAACGGTATATG
>JAJUHM010000511.1 GCA_029279925.1 Aquabacterium olei | reverse complement strand
GTGTATTCGCGCACCAGACGGCCGGTCGACCACGACAGGTCGAGGATGACGTCGACGAACGGCTCCTGGACGGAGCGATCGCTGGTGATGCGCAGGTACGGACGACCATCGGCCCGACGTTGCAGCGTGATGGAGGTGGCCGCCAGCACCGGGTTGTAGTCCACACCGGCCGCCCGGTAGGTCTCAGGTGAGGCCACCTTCACCTGCAGGGAGGCGCCCTCTTCGGTAGAGAGGCTGCTGAGGTCGATCTCTGCGCGGAGGGTTTCGCCCAGCGCGGACTGCACGCTCAGCCTGCCCAGACCCAGCGCCCAGGACGCCGCAGGCAGGCTGGCCAGCACGGAAAAGGCTGCGGCGAGCGCAACCCGGTTCAGAGCAAATCGCCCCGCGGACAACGGTTGATCTTTCAAGGCGTCTCCCAAGTCGTCGTGTCGGTGAGTGTGTCAGCCCTGACACGGCCGGATCCGGCAAGACCCAGGAGGCGCGACCTCACCTGCAGACGGTACGCAGCAGAAAACACAATAACAGCCGGTAGATACAGTGACAAGCTCATGCATTTACTGACATAAGCCTGCCACCGGACATGGTGCACGGGCCGGCACCCGTAGCGGGGCATGATTGTCGCCTTGCGGCTACAACGCACGCCCTCGATTTTGTGACCAGACGTTGCAGGCGCTGCCAAGATCAGCAGCCGTCCGGTCGCGCTTTTTCAGCGCGTGGAAACCGCTCAGGCGTCCAGCAGGATGCGCAGCATGCGGCGCAGCGGCTCGGCGGCCCCCCACAGCAGCTGGTCACCGATGGTGAAGGCGCCGACGTATTCCGGGCCCATGGCGAGCTTGCGGATGCGGCCCACCGGGATGGTCAGCGTGCCGGTCGTGGCCACCGGGGTCAGGTCCTTGATGGTGGCCTCACGGGTGTTCGGCACGACCTTCACCCACTCGTTGTCGGCGGCGATCATGGCCTCGATGTCGGCCAGGGGCACGTCCTTCTTGAGCTTGAAGGTCAGGGCCTGCGAGTGGCAGCGCATGGCGCCGATGCGCACGCAGAAACCGTCGACCGGGATCGCGGCCGAGCCGAAGCCCTCGCCCAGACCCAGGATCTTGTTGGTCTCGGCCATGCCCTTCCACTCTTCCTTGGACTGGCCGTTGCCCAGGTCCTTGTCGATCCAGGGGATGAGCGAGCCACCCAGCGGCACGCCGAAGTTGGCCGTTTCGGCTTCGGTCAGCGAACGCTGCTTGGCGATGATCTTGCGGTCGATTTCCAGGATGGCGCTCTTGGGGTCGTCCAGCAGGGCCTTCACTTCGGCGTTCAGCGTGCCGAACTGGGTGAGCAGCTCGCGCATGTGCTGGGCACCGCCGCCCGAAGCCGCCTGATAGGTCTGGGTCGACATCCACTCGACCAGACCGGCCTTGTACAGCGCACCCACGCCCATCAGCATGCAGCTGACGGTGCAGTTGCCGCCGATCCAGTCCTTGCCGCCGTTGGCCAGCGCGTTCTTGATCACGGGCATGTTGACCGGATCCAGCACGATGACGGCGTTGTCCTTCATGCGCAGCGACGAGGCTGCATCGATCCAGTGGCCGTTCCAGCCGGCGGCGCGCAGCTTGGGATACACCTCGTTGGTGTAGTCACCGCCCTGGGCCGTCAGGATGATGTCGCAGCGCTTGAGTTCGTTGATGTCGTAGCCGTCCTTCAACGTCTTCTCGTTCTTGGCCATGGCCGGGGCAGCGCCGCCGGCGTTGGAGGTCGAGAAGAACAGCGGTTCGAAGTGGGCGAAGTCGCCTTCGGCCTGCATGCGGTCCATCAGCACCGAGCCGACCATGCCGCGCCAGCCGACCAGACCAACCAGAGTCGTAGCCATGATGAATTTCCTTCAGTGATTCAGTGTTGTGTAGCGAGCGGTTCAGCCCGGTCGGTCATTGCGCCTTCAGGGCGGCCACGACGGCCTCACCCATCTCGACGGTGCCGACCTTCTGCGTGCCTTCCGAGTGGATGTCCGGCGTGCGCAGGCCCTGCTCCAGCACGGCCTGCACGGCCCGCTCGATGCGGGCGGCCGCCTCTTCCTGGTTCAGGCTGAAGCGCAGCATCATCGCCGCCGACAGGATGGTGGCCAGCGGGTTGGCGACGCCCTTGCCGGCGATGTCCGGGGCCGAGCCGTGGCTGGGCTCGTACAGGCCCTGGCCCTTGGCGTTCAGCGAGGCCGAGGGCAGCATGCCGATCGAACCCGTCAGCATCGAGGCTTCGTCCGACAGGATGTCGCCGAACATGTTGCCGGTCACGACCACGTCGAAGCGCTTGGGCGCCTTGACCAGTTGCATGGCGGCGTTGTCCACGTACATGTGGTCCAGCTCGATGTCGGGGTACTGGGCGTGCACCTCGGTGACCACGTCCTTCCAGAACTGGAAGGTTTCCAGCACGTTGGCCTTGTCCACGCTGGTGACCTTTTTGTTGCGCTTGCGCGCGGCCTGAAAGGCCACGTGGGCAATGCGCTCGATCTCGGGCTTGGAGT
>JAJUHM010000510.1 GCA_029279925.1 Aquabacterium olei | reverse complement strand
GGCCGCGCGCCACGGCCATGCGGATCAATGGCAGTGTCCAGTGGTCGCGCACCGGGTCCAGGGGCAGGCTGGGGTCGTGCACGGCCTGGTCGAAATGGCGCGGGTGCACGTTCGAGGGCGATCCGGTCAGCAGCACGCCATCGGCCAGATCCAGCCAGTTGGCGAGTTCGTCCGGGTGGGCCGCCGGCACGATGACCGGCAGGCAGCCGGCCAGCCGCACGGCCTCCACGTACTTGCGGCCGACGACGTGAAACGGGTGCTGGCCCAGCACGCGGTTGCAGGCGGGGATCAGGACCCGAGGGGCATGGCGCGGCAGGGGGGGGGCAGGCGGGGTGTCCGGCGTGAGCATGGTGTCGGGCAGAGACGCAAGAGCCTCCACGATACCTGCCCCGCCGGCCGCCGGGAAGGGCCTGCCGGCGTCACTGCGGCGGCGCCGCTTGCGTGCTGGGCAGCTGCGACAGGATGGTCAGCAGCCGGTTGATCTGCAGCGGCTTGACCAGGTAGTGGTTGAACCCGGTCTGCAAGGCGCGGGCGATGTGTTCGGGAAGGGCGTCGGCGCTCAGTGCGATCAGCGGGAGCTTCTTGAACGCAGCCTGCCCCCGCACGCGGCGGCACAGGTCCAGGCCGCTGCCGTCCGGCAGGTTGATGTCGACCAGGGCCACGTCCGGGTGGGTGGCCTCGATGCTCGCCAGCCCCTCGGCCGCGGTTTCGGCCGAGTACAGCCGCACCTGAGGGTAGGGCGAGAACAAGGCCTCGACCAGGCTGCGGTTCAGGGCGTTGTCCTCGATGTGGACCACGCGCAGAGGTGGCAGCATCACGGCCGGCTCGCCGGCATTGCGCAACTGGCTGGAGCGCAGGGCACCCGGACCTTCTGCCAGAGGCAGGTGCAGGCTGAAGGTGCTGCCCTTGCCCAGGGTCGAGCTGACGGCGATGTGGCCGTGCATCAGCTCGGCCAGACGCTGGGAGACGGCCAGGCCCAGGCCATTGCCGGTCGGCTTGCCCGGTGCGGTGTCCAGCCGCGTAAAGGGCTGGAACAGCCTGGGCAGGTCGTGCTGTTCGATGCCGAAGCCCTGGTCGCGCACCTCGACGATGCCCACGCGCTCGTCCTGCGCCACGCGCCCCTGCAGCCAGACGGTGGCCCCGCGCGGGCTGAACTTGATGGCGTTGCTCATCAGGTTGAGCAGGATGGAGCGGGTGTGCTGCGGGTCGGCCCACAGCGGCGGGCACTGGCTGTCCACCACCACGGTCACGTCCTGCGCCCGGGCCTCGTCTTCGAGCGCGGCGCGGACCTCGCGCAGCATCATGCTCATGTCCACGCGCTGCGGGCGGATGCCCAGCGGGCGCTCCTCCAGCCGGGCGTATTCCAGCGCCTGGTCCAGCAGTGACAGCAGTTGCTGTCCGGCCGTGTGGATGTGGCCGATCTGCCGGCGCTGGGCCTCGGGCAGGTGGCCGGTGTCGTGCATGTCGAGCAGCTGCGTGAAGCCCAGGATGGCGTTCAGCGGCGAGCGCATGCTGTGGCTCATGCGGCTCAGGAACTCGGCTTTGGTGGCCAGCGCGACCTCGGCTTCCAGGCGGCGGTTGTGCTCGTTCTCGGCACGGCGGTGCTCGCTGACGTCGTGCAGCACCTCGATGTAGCGGTTCACCTGGCCGTCCGGTCCGTGCAGGGGCTGCACCGAGCGGCTGACCCAGAAGGGTTCGCCGTCCTTGCGGTGGTGGCACACCTCCAGCCGCTCGACGGTCGCGCCCTGCGCCAGCATCTGGTTGATGCGGGTGATGGTGGCGGTGTCGGTGTGCGGGCCGCTCAGCAGCTCTTCCGGCTGCTGGCCGTGGCTCTCGGTCAGGCTGAAGCCGGTCAGCCGCGTGAAGGCCGGGTTGACCCAGGTGATGCAGCGGCGCGCGTCACAGATGACGATGGCGTCCGTGACGCGATCCGCCACGAGGGCGAGCTCCTGGTTGGTCGCCTGCGCCCGGGCCAGCGCCGCCTGGAGCTGGCGCAGCATCTGACCCTGTTGCTCGAAGGCGTCCTGGCGCTGGTGCAGTTCTTCGAGAAGCCGATCGGCATCATCGGCCATCGATGGCGAGATGCCGGCCGGCAGGGATCGGCGGTTCACGGGACGCCAGGTGGGGGCTTCGCCCAGGTCGGTGGCGGCTAAGGGGGGGGCGCCGGATTCGTTGCCCGTCGGCTCTGGCATGGCCTGCTCCTCGGATCGGGGTCCGTGGTCGGTACAGCACCTGGACTCGTGTGGTGTCGGCGCGGCCCGGGCTCAAGCGGCTGGCGGCGCATCGGGCTGACCAGTGTAGGCATTTCGGGTGGGGTTGGGCAGCTTCCGACCCTCGGCAAAACCCGGGATCAGCGCGCGGCGTCCGCCTGCCGGCCCAGGCGCTCCAGCCATTCGGACACCAGCTCGAGGCGCCACACGGGGTTGTCGAGCGTCATCAGCCGCTGGCGGGCCTCGGCGGGGATGGGCAGCAGCTCGCTCCAGCGGTTGGCCAGCCAGCCGGCGTC
>JAJUHM010000509.1 GCA_029279925.1 Aquabacterium olei | reverse complement strand
GGCCGAGCCCAGCAGCCTGGCTGAAGACGGATCCCTCAGCCCCCTGCAGTGCGCGCTGCTGCGCGAGGTCAGCCGCGGCGCCTCCAACCGCGCCATCGCGCGGGCGCTGGCGCTCAGCGAGACCGATGTCCGTGCCGAGCTGTCGTGGGTCACCGAGCGCCTGGGCGCTCTCAGCCGCGAACAGGCCGTGGCACTGGCGCAAGCGCGCGGACTCCTGTCGTGAGTTCGTCGCGTCCGTCGCTGCGCGAGGCGTGGCGGTTCGACCCACCGCGTGTGCTCGCCGCGCAGATGAGCCTGCTGGACAGCAACCTGTCCGGCGCCTTCATGGTCTCGTGTCTGATGTCGGTGTTGACCGCGGCCGCCTTCGTGCTGATCGTCGACGACCTGCGCGCCGTCTGGTGGGCCATGCTGACCTGCGCGGTCAGCGTCGGCTGCCTGCTGGTTCGCAAGGTGTTGCCACCGCCGGACGACGTGGCGCGCGTCGGCCAGTACGCCCAGTCGGTGCGGGTGATGGCCGCCCTGCTGGGCTGTTGCCGCGGCGCGATGGCCCCCTGGCTCATGGACGCCGCACACCCCGAGTCCATCACGCTGGTCCTCGGCATGTCGGCCGGCATGAGTTCGGGCGGCCTCGCGGTGTTCGCGCCCTCATGGCCGGTCGCCATGGCCTACTGGGTGTGCAGCGTGCTGCCGGTCGCGCTCACCCTGCTGGACATGGGGGGCTCGGTCAATGTGACATTGGGGGTCGGCGTGCTGATCTACCTGTGGGCGATGACGGCGTTCTCGTACCACACCTCGCGCATGGCCCTGCGCTCCATCACCCTGCGCTTCGAGAACGACGGTCTGATCCAGCGGCTGCGCGACCAGACCGAGCGGGCCATGGCCGCGCGCCAGCTCGCCGAGGACGCGCTGGACGAGGCCGAGGAAGCGAACCGGGCCAAGACGGTGTTCCTGGCCTCGGCCAGTCACGACCTGCGCCAGCCGCTGCATGCGCTCACGCTGACCTTGGCGACGCTGGGCCGCACGCAGCTCGAACCGCGTCAGCAACAGCTGCTGGCGCACGCGAACGCGTCGGCCGGCGCGGCTGGCGAGATGCTGCACACGCTGCTCGACTTCGCCAAGATCGACGCGGGGGTGGTGCGACCGGCGCCGCAAGCCTTTGCTTTGCAGTCCACGTTCGACAAGCTCACCCGCGAGTTCACCCCGCTGGCCGACGCCAAGGGCCTGGGCTGGCGCGCCCGGGCCACGCGCAGTGCGGCGTACGCCGATCCGGTGCTGGTGGAGGTCATCCTGCGCAACCTGTTGCTCAACGCCGTGCGCTACACCGAGCGGGGGCGGGTGCTGCTGGCCGCGCGCAGCCAGGGGCCGCACGTCGCCATCGAGGTCTGGGACACCGGCATCGGCATTCCGGAGGCCGACCAGCGCGACGTGTTCAAGGCCTTCCACCAACTGGCCAACCCGGAACGGGACCGCCACAAGGGGCTGGGCCTGGGGCTGTCGATCGTCGACGGCCTGGCGCGCGCCATGGGCGCCGAGGTGGACGTGCGCTCACAGCCGGGGCGGGGCTCGGTGTTTCGCCTCATCCTGCCAGCGACGGAGGCCAGCGCCGCTGCCTTGCGCACGCCGGCGCCGACGCTGTACGACCTCCGCGGGCTGCGCGTGCTGCTGGTCGATGACGACGAGCCGGTGCGCCAGGCATTGAGCGACCTGCTGACCGACTGCGGCTGCTGGTGCGAGGCAGCCGACAGCCTCGAAGCGGCCCAGCACCTCCTGAGTGGCTTCACCCCCGAGGTGCTGCTGGTGGACTACCGCTTGCGGGCGCACCGCGACGGCGTGGAGGCCGTTGGTGCCATCCGGGCCGCGCTGGGCCGGCCGGTTCCGGCCATCCTGGTCACTGGCGACACCGCGCCCGAGCGCCTGCGTGAGGCCCATGCCAGCGGCCTGACGCTGTTGCACAAGCCCGTTCCGGTGGGCGAACTGCTGAAGGCCGTGCAGGCCGCCTTGCCTGTCCGCACTGCACCGCGGCAGGCCGCTGCCAACTGAGCGCCGTGGCGCGTGCCGTCCCGCTTCAGCGTGCGGGGCGCCGCTGCAGCCACAGCAGCGTGAGCGCCAGCACCGCCAGCCAGGCGCCTTGCCCCCCGACACCGGCGTGGTCGAAGAACCAGCCACTGACCAGCGGACCGAGGGCACCGCCTGCGGTGTAGCCGGCAATCATGGCCGAGGTGCCAGCCAGCGCCGAGGTGTCCTCGAAATCGTGGGCCACGCGGATCATGCTGAGCGTGTAGAGCGCGCCGCCCAGGCCGCCCCACAACGCCGCGCACAGCCACAGCAGGGGAGGCCAGGTGGTCGCCTGCGTGAAGGCCGCCCCGCTGAGCGCGAGCAGCGCGGCACCGCCCGCGAACAGCCGGCGCGTGGGCACGTGGTCGGCCAGCCAACCCAGCGGGTACTGCAGCGCGAAGCTGCCCATGCCCAGCACGCCGGCGATCGATGTGGCCGCGCCCAGCCCCAGGCCG
>JAJUHM010000508.1 GCA_029279925.1 Aquabacterium olei | reverse complement strand
CTGGAGCTGATCAAGGGTGGCGGCGCCGCCCTGACCCGCGAAAAAATCGTCGCCGATCTGGCCCGCCAGTTCGTCTGCATTGCCGACGAATCCAAGCTGGTGCAGGTGCTCGGCAAGTTCCCGCTGCCGGTCGAGGTGATCCCGATGGCCGCTGCCCAGGTCGTTCGCGCCTTCGCCAAGCTGGGCGGGCAGGGTAAGGTGCGCGAGGGCTGCACGACCGACAACGGCAACCTGATCGTTGACGTCACTGGCCTGCAGATCACCGATCCGGCGCGCTTCGAATCCGATGTCAATCAGATTCCCGGCGTGGTGACGGTAGGTGTGTTTGCCCGCAACAAGGCCAGCGTCTGCCTGCTGGGCACCAGCCAGGGCGTCAAGACCCTCCAGTTCTGATCGGGTGAGGGCGGGGGGCGCGTCGACCGGTTCCGCCTCCGCCGTCACTCAGAAGCGGAATCCGGGCGGCGCACTGCCACCCCGGCCCCCATTGGAGCCAGCCGGCGCCTGCGGGCCCTGCTCCGTCTGCGGTGCGGGCCGAGCGCCCGCGCCGTTGGCGCCCGAGGCCTCGCCTGCGACTGGCGCTGGTGCCACCAGGGGCTGCGGCGCAGGCCACTGGTAGGTGGCGGGCAGGGCCGACTGGGCAGGATAGCCCGCCGCATCCAGGTACGACACCCATTCACTGTGGGCATAGCCCAGCAGTTGCTTGGCTCCCACGCGCAACACCGGCAGGCCGTCCGTGTTCTCGGCACGCTGCAACGCCTTCGCGTCTTCGGCGGTGCTCACCGTCTTCTCGGTGAAGGGCACACCACGCGCCTTCAGCATCTGTCGCCCGGCATCGCATGGAGCACAGTTCCGGCCGGTGTAGAGCACCACCGGATAACGGTTGACGACCTGCTGCAAGGCGTATGGCAGCCGCTCGGCCGCCACAGGGCTGCCGTCGGCCTTCAGCGCCTGCGCGGGTTGGTTGGGCGGCGGCCGGTCGGTGTAGGTGACCTTGCCGTCCGGACCCACCACCTTGTAGAGTGCCCACGCAGGCAACGAGCCGGTCAGGGCCGCCGCTCCGACGAGCACGGCCAGGGGGATGGACAGGGCAGTTTTGCAGGACATCGAGTAAGGTCCGTCGCCGGGTGTCAGCTCATGCCCTGATGACGCAGCAGCGCATCGATCTGGGGCTCGCGGCCGCGGAAGGCCTTGAAGTTGTCCATGGCTGCGCGGCTGCCGCCGGCTTCCAGGATGGCTTCACGGTAGCGCCGACCCACCTCGGGGTTGAGCACCCCCTGGGGACCGTTTGCGGCCTCCTCGAACGCAGCATAGGCATCGGCGGAGAGTACCTCAGCCCACTTGTAGCTGTAATACCCCGCTGCGTAGCCGCCCGCGAAGATGTGTGAAAAGCTGTGCTGGAACCGGTTGAAAGCAGGCGGGATGTTGACTGCCACTTCCTGGCGCACCCCGTCCAGCACGGCCTGGATGTCGGTCTCGCTCCCCGGTTTGGCATGCAGGCGCATGTCGAAGAGCGAGAACTCGATCTGGCGCAGTGTCTGCATGCCGCTCTGGAAGTTCTTGGCCGCCGTCATCTTGTCGAACAGAGCGCGGGGCAGGTGTTCACCGGTGTCCACGTGGCAGGTCAGTTTTTGCACCACATCCCACTCCCAGCAGAAGTTCTCCATGAACTGGCTGGGCAGCTCGACCGCATCCCACTCGACGCCGCTGATGCCGGCCACGCCGATGTCGTCGACCTTGGTGAGCATGTGGTGCAGGCCATGGCCGAACTCGTGGAAGAGGGTGGTGACGTCGTCGTGCGTGAGCAGCGCGGGCTTGTCGCCCACGCCCTTGGCGAAGTTGCACACCAGGTGAGCCACCGGGGTCTGGGTGGCGCCATTGTCCGGGCGCTTCCAGCGGCCACGCACGTCGTCCATCCAGGCGCCCGGGCGCTTGCCGGGCCGGGCGTAGGGGTCCAGGTAGAACTGGCCGACCAGTTGCCCGGCGCGCTCGATGCGGAAGAAGCGCACCGACTCGTGCCACACAGGCGCCGTGTCCGGCTTGATCTGAACTTCGAACAGGGTTTCGATCAGGCCGAACAGGCCCTTGAGCACCGTGGGCTCGGTGAAATACTGCTTCACCTCCTGGTCGCTGAAGGCGTAGCGGGCTTCTTTCAGCTTCTCGCTCACGAAGGCCACATCCCAGGCCTGCAGGTCGTCGATGCCGCATTCGTCCTTGGCGAAGGCGCGCAGCTCGGCCATGTCCTTCTCGGCAAACGGGCGGGCGCGGTGGGCCAGGTCCAGCAGGAAGTCCATGACCTGCTCCGGGCTGGTCGCCATCTTGGGCACCAGCGAGACCTGAGCAAAGTTCTGGTAACCCAGCAGTCGGGCCTCTTCCTGGCGCAGGGCCACGATGTCACGCATCAGGCCGGAGTTGTCCTTGTCGGCGGGGCCGAACTCGGAAGCCCGGGTGCTGTAGGCGCGGTAGAGCGTCTCGCGCAGCGGCCGGTGCGTGGCGTACTGCATCACCGGCAGG
>JAJUHM010000507.1 GCA_029279925.1 Aquabacterium olei | reverse complement strand
GCGCACCGCTTCGACAACATCATGTTGAAGACCAAGACGGTGGGGGCGGAGGCCACGCCAGAAGGCATCAAGGTGAAGTTCGAGGCGGCCGACGGCACGCTGAGCGAGCAGACCTACGATCTGGTGCTGCAGGCGGTGGGTCGCACGCCCAACGGCAAGAAGATCGACGCCGACAAGGCCGGCGTGGCCGTGTCGGACCGCGGCTTCATTCCGGTGGATGTGCAGATGCGCACCAACGTGCCGCACATCTTCGCGATCGGTGACCTGGTCGGGCAGCCTATGCTGGCGCACAAGGCCGTGCACGAGGCCCACGTGGCGGCCGAAGTGGTGGCGGGTGAACTGCTGGGCGACGACAAGCTGGCCAAGGCCCAGTTCGACGCCCGCGTGATCCCGAGCGTGGCCTACACCGACCCGGAAGTGGCCTGGGTGGGCCTGACCGAGGACCAGGCCAAGGCCCAGGGCATCAAGGTGAAGAAGGGCCTGTTCCCGTGGTCGGCTTCGGGCCGCGCCATTGCGAACGGCCGCGACGAAGGCTTCACCAAGCTGCTGTTCGATGACAGCCCCGAGGCACACGGCCATGGCCGCATCCTGGGGGGCGGCATCGTGGGCACGCATGCGGGCGACATGATCGGCGAGATCGCGCTGGCCATCGAGATGGGGGCCGACGAGGTGGACATCGGCAAGACGATCCACCCGCACCCGACGCTGGGTGAGAGCATCGGCCTGTGCGCGGAAGCGGCGCATGGCAGTTGCACGGACTTGCCGCCGGTGAAAAAGCGCTGAGCCTTGAGGCTGGCCGGTATGGCGCCGGTCGGCGGAGATGCTGCGTGAAAGCCTCGTGGGTGTGTCGCCCCGGGGCTTTTTTGTTTTCCGGCGTTCCGTCCGGCGGTGGGGTAGGGCGTGGCGTCTTCTCGCCCCGCGCGTCACACGACGGGAGTTCGCCCCCAAAGCCGGAGTTGGACAAACTTATCAGATAAGTCCATAATTGGACTCACCATGAGCGCCGCTGTACAAGCCCGTCCCGCACCATCCCCCGAGCCATCGCTGCAGCAGATGGCGGCCGCTGGTTTGCGTGCCTTTGCGCGGCTGGCCGAGGCCTGGGACCTTTCGGTCGACGAGCAGATCTGCCTGCTGGGCGAGCCGGCCCGCTCGACCTTCTTTGCCTGGCGCAAGTCGCCGGAAACCGCCCGGCTGTCTCGCGACACCCTGGAGCGCCTCTCCAACCTGCTGGGCATCTGGAAGTCGCTGCAGATCCTGCTGCCCGACGCGAAGGCGGCCGACGCATGGGTGCGCCAGCCCAACGCCGCGCCGCTGTTCGGCGGCCGCTCGGCCCTGGAGCGCATGCTGGCTGGCAACGTGTCGGACCTGTTTGCCGTGCGACGCTATCTGGACGCTGTGCGCAGCGGCGGCTGGGCGTGAGCCGGGCAGGGCCCAGGGCAGTGGGGGCAGGTCAGACGGACGGTGACGGGATTCCACTGAAGCGCATCCGCTGGCAGCCGGCGTGGCGCATCGTGCCAACCCGTTATCCCACGGTCTACATCTACGACCGCATCGCCGACCCCGACGACTTCGACGCCCTGTATGCGCTCGAAGCCTTGACCAACGACCGCCTGCGCGACGAAGCCGGCGTGATCGAACTGGTGCCGGCCGAAGACCGCATCGTGGGACCGGGCACGGGGCCGATCATGGCGGCCTTTACCCACCTCAACCCCGATGGCAGCCGCTTTTCAGACGGGCGGCATGGCGTGTTCTACGCGGCGCATGACCGTATGACGGCGATCGCCGAGACGCAATACCACCATGCCCGTTTCCTGGCCGCGACCGCGCAGCCGGCGATGCAGTTGTCGATGCGCTTGTACGCCGTGAAGATCAGCGCCACGCTGCACGACCTGCGCCCGGCAGGTGCGGTGCCACCCGCTGTGTACAGCCCGGACGACTACAGCGCGTCACAGGCGCTGGCCCGCAGGCTGCGCGCGGCCGGTTCGGCCGGCGTGGTGTACCGCAGCGTGCGCCATGCCGAAGGCGAATGTGTGGGCCTGTTCCGGCCGAAGGGCGCCTCGGCGTGCGTGCATGCGGCCTACCTGCTGTACGCCTGGAATGGTGAGTGCTTCACCGACGTGTTCGAAAAGATCGACGGCTAGCGGGAGGCCCATCGGGGCGCGAAGCCCGCATGGCGATCAGGGCGACACGGCCGGGCCAGACACCCTCGGGCCCGCTCGCATGTCAGTCTGCGTGCCGCCAGCGCAGCATTCGCAAGCCGTTGGCCACCACCAGCAGGCTCGCACCCATGTCGGCGAACACGGCCATCCACATCGATGCCTGTCCCATCACGGCCAGCACCAGGAACACCGCCTTGATCCCCAGGGCGAGCGCGATGTTCTGCCACAGCACGCCGTGCGTGGCGCGCGACAGCCGGATCAGCTCGGGCACGCGTTGCGGGTCGTCGTTCATGATCACCACATCAGCCGCTTCCATGGCGGTGTCGGTGCCGGCGCCACCCATGGCGATGCCGATGTCGGCCTTGG
>JAJUHM010000506.1 GCA_029279925.1 Aquabacterium olei | reverse complement strand
TGCAAGGGGTGTGCCAGCGCGAAGCGGCTCGCTTTGGCACCTGCCGGCTCGCTGCAAGGGCCTTGCTGGTGCCTGTGCGCGCGGCGGCGGCACCAAACAGGGTGAAGAGGTTCGCCGAGATGGGGCGTCGGCACAGAAACGGGGCGGCCGTCCGGGATGTCTGCGGCCCACTAAACTTGCGTCATGTCCGAACGAGTCAGTCCGCTTCCCGAAATGTTGCCGCCGCCGCGCCTGATCCTTGGCGTCGAGTCGTCGTGCGATGAGACGGGCGTTGCCCTGGTGGCCCTGCCGCAGGATGGCGCCCCCCGCCTCCTGGCCCATGCACTGCACAGCCAGATCGACATGCACCAGGCCTATGGCGGGGTCGTGCCGGAGCTGGCGTCGCGCGACCACATCCGCCGTGTCGTGCCGCTGGCCCGTCAGGTGATGTCCGAGTCCGGTCGCACGCTGGCAGAGGTGGACGTCGTGGCCTACACCCGCGGGCCCGGACTCGCGGGGGCACTGCTCGTGGGGGCCGGCATGGCCTGCGCGCTCGGCGTGGCGCTGGACCGGCCGCTGATCGGCATCCATCATCTCGAGGGGCACCTGCTGTCGCCCTTCCTGTCGGCTGACCCACCCAGCTTCCCGTTCGTGGCCTTGCTCGTTTCCGGCGGGCACACCCAACTCATGCGTGTCGACGGTGTCGGTCAGTACACCCTGCTGGGCGAGACCGTGGACGACGCCGCCGGCGAGGCGTTCGACAAGTCGGCCAAACTCATGGGCCTGCCCTACCCAGGTGGCCCCCACCTGGCCCGGCTGGCCGAGGGCGGACGCAGCGAGGCATTCGATCTGCCGCGCCCCATGCTCCACAGTGGCAACCTCGATTTCTCGTTCGCCGGCCTCAAGACCGCGGTGCGCACCCACCTGGTGCGGCTCGGCTGGCTGGACCAGGCCGATGCCTTGGCCGATCCGTGTCACCGCGCCACCCTGTCCGACCTGGCTGCTTCCACCCAGGCGGCCATCGTCGAAGTCCTGCTCAAGAAGTCTCTTGCCGCGCTCAAGGACACCGGGCTGAAGCGCCTGGTCGTGGCGGGCGGGGTGGGGGCCAACCGCGCGTTGCGGGCCCAGCTCGACCTGGCCTGCGCGCGCCGTGGCGTGCGGGTTCACTACCCCGAGTTGCATCTGTGCACCGACAACGGCGCCATGATTGCCCTGGCCGCGGCCATGCGCCTGCAGACCGGGCAGGCGGCCCTCAGCCGGGAGCCTGCCTTCGATGTCCGGCCGCGCTGGGACCTCGCGTCCCTGTGACGACGACGGGCCGGGCGTCGAGGGGCACCGTCCTTTTCAGCTTGTGCACGCCTGTGCTAACATAGAGAGCTTGGCGGATCTTTCAATGGGATCTGCCATTTCGCACGGCCCGGGTCGGTTTCACCCGGTGTCCGCAAGTCCAACGCCGAAACCGGAGCATGGGTGCGTCAGCCAGCAGGCTGCGACCGTGGTGCCGGCCAGGCATTTCGCATCAAACTGGAAACACCATGTCCGTCGCCGACATCAACAAGGCCGAGATCATCAAGGCCAACGCCCGTGGCCAAGCCGACACCGGCTCTCCCGAAGTGCAGGTCGCTCTGCTGACCGCCCGCATCAACGAGCTGACCCCCCACTTCAAGGCCAACAAGAAGGACCACCACGGTCGTCGTGGCCTGCTGCGCATGGTCAGCCGTCGTCGCAAGCTGCTCGACTACCTCAAGGGCAAGGATTTCGACCGCTACGCTGCCCTGATCCAGAAGCTGGGCCTGCGCAAGTAATCAGCGCATGACGACAAAAAGCCTGTCTGGACTGCCCAGCACAGGCTTTTTGTTTTTTCACGCCAGGCACTCGACTCAAGCGACCGCTGTGTCATTCCATCGGGGTTGAACCCCGCGTACATGCAGTGCATCGTGCGCCAGCCCCGCTGGAATGGCATCGCGAACGAGTGAAGGCACAACAAAACGCCGGCCCCATGTGGGGCTGGGCACATCGGAGAACTCACCCATGACCATGTTCAACAAAGTCACCAAGACCTTCCAGTGGGGCGGCCGTACCGTCACCATGGAGACCGGCGAAATCGCCCGTCAGGCCACCGGCGCCGTCCTGGTCGACATCGAAGGCACCGTGGTGCTGGCCACCGTCGTGTGCGCCAAGAACGCCAAGCCCGGCCAGGACTTCTTCCCCTTGACCGTCGACTACATCGAGAAGACCTACGCCGCCGGCAAGATCCCCGGTGGCTTCTTCAAGCGCGAAGGCCGTCCGTCCGAAAAGGAAACGCTGACCTCGCGCCTGATCGACCGTCCGATCCGTCCGCTGTTCCCGGAAGGCTTCTACAACGAAGTGCAGGTCGTCGCGACCGTCATGTCGCTGAACCCGGAAGTCGACCCGGACATCGCCGCGATGATCGGTACCTCGGCGGCCCTGTCGATTTCGGGCATCCCGTTCGATGGCCCGATCGGTGCCGCGCGCGTCGGCTACATCGATGGCCAGTACGTGCTGAACCCGACCCTGTCGCAACTGA
>JAJUHM010000505.1 GCA_029279925.1 Aquabacterium olei | reverse complement strand
GGCGATCACGATGTGGTCGGCCTTGGCCTTGGCCACACCGGCCGCCACCGTGCCCACGCCCACTTCCGACACCAGCTTGACCGACACATCGGCCTTCGGGTTGACGTTCTTCAGGTCGTGGATCAGCTGGGCCAGGTCTTCGATCGAGTAGATGTCGTGGTGCGGCGGGGGCGAGATCAGGCCCACACCCGGCACCGAGTGACGCAGCTTGCCGATGTAGTCGGACACCTTGCCACCCGGCAGCTGGCCGCCTTCCCCGGGCTTGGCGCCCTGGGCCATCTTGATCTGGATCTGGTCGGCCGACACCAGGTACTCGGTGGTCACGCCGAAACGGCCCGAGGCCACCTGCTTGATCTTCGAGCGCAGGCTGTCGCCATCCTGCATCTCGTAGTCGGCTTCGATGCGCGAGGCGCCGACCACGTCGGACACCTTGGTGCCCTTGACGATCTTGATGCCCTTGAGCTCGTTGCGATAGCGGTTCTCGTCTTCGCCGCCTTCACCGGTGTTCGACTTGCCGCCGATGCGGTTCATCGCCAGGGCCAGGGTCGAGTGGGCTTCGGTGGAGATCGAGCCCAGCGACATGGCACCGGTGGCGAAGCGCTTGACGATTTCCGAAGCGGGTTCGACTTCCTCCACCGGGATGGCCTTGGTCGGGTCGAACTTGAACTCGAACAGACCGCGCAGAGTCAGGTGACGACGCGACTGGTCGTTGATGATCTGGGCGTATTCCTTGTAGGTGTCGAACTTGCCAGAGCGCGTCGAGTGCTGCAGCTTGGCAATGGCGTCCGGCGTCCACATGTGCTCTTCGCCACGGGCGCGCCAGGCGTACTCGCCACCGGTCTCCAGCATGTTGGCCAGAACCGGGTCGTCACCGAACGCAGCCTTGTGGTTGCGGATGGCCTCTTCGGCTACCTGGAACACGCCGATGCCGCCGACCTGGGTGGGGGTGCCGCGGAAGTACTTGTCGACCAGTTCCTTGTTCAGGCCGATGGCTTCGAAGATCTGGGCGCCGCAGTACGACATGTACGTGCTGATGCCCATCTTCGACATGATCTTCGAGAGACCCTTGCCGATCGCCTTGATGTAGTTGTAGATGGCCTTCTCGGCCGACAGGTCGCACGGCAGGTCCTTGGCCATGTTGGCCAGGGTTTCCATCGCCACATACGGGTGGACCGCTTCGGCACCGTAGCCGGCCAGCACGGCGAAGTGGTGCACTTCGCGGGCGGTGCCGGTTTCGACCACGAGACCGGCGGACGTGCGCAGGCCCTTGCGGACCAGGTGCTGGTGGATGGCCGACAGGGCCAGCAGCGCCGGGATGGCGATGTTGGCGCGGTCCATCTTGCGATCGGTGATGATCAGGATGTTGTGGCCGCTCTGGATCGCTTCCACGGATTCGGCGCACAGCGAGGCCAGACGGGCTTCGACACCTTCATGGCCCCAGGCGGCCGGGTAGGTGATGTCGACTTCGTACGGCTTGAACTTGCCGCCAGTGTGCTTCTCGATGTTGCGCAGGCGGGCCATGTCGTCGAAGTCCAGCACGGGCTGGGACACTTCGAGGCGCATCGGCGGGTTCACCGCGTTGATGTCGAGCAGGTTGGGCTTCGGGCCGATGAACGACACGAGCGACATCACCACGGCTTCGCGGATGGGGTCGATCGGGGGGTTCGTGACCTGGGCGAACAGCTGCTTGAAGTAGTTGTACAGCGGCTTGTTCTTGTCGGACAGCACGGCCAGGGGCGAGTCGTTGCCCATGGAGCCGGTGGCTTCCTCGCCGTTCTGGGCCATCGGGGCCATCAGGAACTTGATGTCTTCCTGCGTGAAGCCGAAGGCCTGCTGGCGGTCCAGCAGCGATTCACTGAACTCGCCCGCGGCGCCCTTGACGTCGATGGTGTCGAGCTTGATGCGGACGTTCTCGATCCACTGACGATAGGGCTTGGCCGAGGCGTACTGGGCCTTGAGCTCTTCGTCCTCGATGATGCGACCCTGTTCGAAGTCGATCAGCAGCATCTTGCCGGGCTGCAGACGCCACTTCTTGACGATCTTGTTCTCGGGGATGGGCAGCACGCCGGATTCCGAGGCCAGCACGATCACGTCGTCGTCGGTGATCAGGAAGCGGGCGGGACGCAGGCCGTTGCGGTCCAGCGTGGCGCCGATCTGGCGGCCGTCGGTGAACACCATGGCGGCGGGGCCGTCCCACGGCTCCATCATGGCGGCGTGTTATTCATAGAAGGCGCGACGGCGCTCGTCCATGGTCGCGTGCTGTTCCCAGGCTTCCGGGATCATCATCATCGCGGCCTGGGCCAGCGGGTAGCCGGCCATCACCAGCAGCTCGAGCGCGTTGTCGAACGTGGCGGTGTCGGACTGGCCGTCGAGGCTGATCGGGTACAGCTTCTTCAGGTCGTCGCCCAGCACGGGCGACTTCATCACGCCTTCGCGGGCGCGCATCCAGTTGAAGTTGCCCTTGACGGTGTTGATTTCACCGTTGTGGGCGACCATGCGGTACGGGTGAGCCAGCGGCCACTCGGGGAAGG
>JAJUHM010000504.1 GCA_029279925.1 Aquabacterium olei | reverse complement strand
GGTTGGCCAGCACGAACTTCGTGTTGAAGATGTTCAGGCCCTTGTTCTCCATCGCGCCCATGTTGAAGTCGCTGACGGCGACGATCATGAAGCGCTCCAGATCCAGGCTCAGGCCGAACCGGGCCTCGTCCCACGCGATCGACGCGATCAGCGAGTTCATCGCGTGTTCGGTCTTGTCGAGGTCACCCGCACGCACATAGATCTGCAGCAGGTGGTCCTTGCCGGCGCGCGTGCGGATGCGCTGCTCGCGGCGGACCAGGTCGGCGGCCACCAGCGCGAACAGGTCGCAGGGCTTGGGGTGGGGGTCTTCCCACACCGCGTAGTGCTTGCCGCCTTCCAGCGCGCCCTCTTCCACCAGGTTGCCATTGGACAGCAGCACCGGGTACTTCAGCTTGTCGGCCTTCAAGGTGACCTTGTAGGTCGCCATCACGTCCGGGCGGTCGAGGAAGTAGGTGATGCGGCGGAAGCCGAGGGCCTCGCACTGCGTGAAGAAACCGCCGCTGCTGGTGTACAGGCCGGACAGCTGGGTGTTCTTCTCGGGCGCGCAGGTGGTGCGGATCTCGAGCTTGAACGGCTGCTGCGGCAGGTTCTCCAGCACCAGCTGGCCGCCTTCGGTGCGGAAGGACACGGGCTCGCCGTCCACCAGCACACGCAGCAGATTGATGTCCTCGCCATCCAGGCGCAGGGGCGCGCCCGGCTGCTCGGCGTTCGGTTCGACCGTCATCTTGTTGATGACCAGGGTCTTGGCCGGATCCAGGTCGAACGTCAGGTCGACGGTGCGGATCCAGAAAGCCGGCGCCGCGTAGTCTTCGCGGCGGATCAGCTGGGCGGTACCTTCACGCATGGGGGTCCTTGGTGTCGGGTCAGGCGGTGGGGGGCAGCGGCGGAAACAGGGTCAGACGCCCTGCTTCAGGCTCGCTTCGATGAAGGCGTCCAGGTCGCCATCCAGCACCTTCTGGGTGGCGGAGATTTCGACGTTGGTGCGCAGATCCTTGATGCGGCTGTTGTCCAGCACATACGAACGGATCTGGTGGCCCCAGCCCACATCGGTCTTGGTGTCTTCCAGCTTCTGCTGCGCTTCCATGCGCTTGCGCATCTCGTGGTCGTACAGGCGCGAGCGCAGACGGCGCCAGGCCACATCGCGGTTGCTGTGCTGCGAGCGGCTGTCCTGGCATTGCACGACGATGCCGGTGGGGATGTGCGTCAGGCGCACGGCCGAGTCGGTCTTGTTGATGTGCTGACCGCCCGCGCCCGAGGCACGGTAGGTGTCGGTGCGCACGTCGGCCGGGTTGATGTCGATTTCGATCGAGTCGTCGATTTCCGGGTAGACGAAAACCGACGCGAACGAGGTGTGACGGCCGCCCGACGAGTCGAACGGCGACTTGCGCACCAGCCGGTGCACGCCGGTTTCGGTGCGCAGGTAGCCGAAGGCGTACTCGCCCTCGACCTTGATCGTGGCGCTCTTGATGCCGGCGGTGTCGCCGTCGGTGATGTCTTCCACCGTGGCGGTGAAACCCTTGCGCTCGCAATAGCGCAGGTACTGGCGCAGCAGCATCGAGGCCCAGTCGCAGGCCTCGGTACCGCCGGCGCCGGCCTGGATGTCGACGAAGCAGTTGCTCGGGTCGGCCGGGTTGCTGAACATCCGGCGGAACTCCAGCCCTTCCACGTCCTTCAGCAGGTTCTGCACGTCATCGTGGATGGCCTGCAGGCCGTCGGTATCGCCTTCTTCCTTCGACATTTCGAAGAGTTCGGCGTTGTCGGCCAGGTTGCTCGTCAGGTTGTTGATGACGACGACGACGTCTTCCAGGGACTTCTTTTCCTTGCCGAGGGCCTGGGCCCGCTTGGGATCGTTCCAGACGGACGGATCTTCCAGTTCGGCATTCACTTCAGCGAGGCGGCGGGACTTTTCATCCCAGTCAAAGATACCTCCGAAGCTCAGCGGTCCGCTGAGTCAGGTCGGCGATCTGGGTGCCCAGGGCGTTGATGTGTTCGATGTCCATGGTCTTGTGGTGTTCGGTGCGGGGCCACGCAGAGGGATGGCCCGAAGCTTAGATTTTCTCACGCTCGGGGCGCTTGCGACGCGGCACTCAGGCCAGGAACGTGGCCAGCCAGCCGGCCAGCACCTCGGGCTGGTCGTGGTGCAGCATGTGGCCGGCCTCCGGCAGCACCTTGTGCGTGCCGTCCTGCAGCACCGCCACGCGCTCGAGGAAGGCCTCGCGGGTGTGCCGCCCCTGAAAGAACTGGTAGACCTCGGTTTCGCTCCCCTCCACCACCAGCGTGGGGGCCGTGATGGCGCGCCAGATGGCCAGCACCTCTTCGACACGGTACAGATGGGGCCCGGGCCGCTTGTGCGCCGGATCGGCGTTGATGTGCCAGCGACCGTCCACCTCGTGGGCCCAGTGACCGGCCAGCCATTGGGCGCGCTCAGGGGTCAGGCGGGGGTTGTTCTGCCGCAAGCGGGCGGCCACCTCGTCGAGGCTGGCGTAATCCTTGAGTCCCACCGGGGATTTCAAGCCGTCCAGCCACGCTGCGAGCCG
>JAJUHM010000503.1 GCA_029279925.1 Aquabacterium olei | reverse complement strand
GGCGCGAGACAGCTTCTCGTGCAGCTTGATGCCGTAGGCGATGTTGTCGCGGATCGACATCGGGAACGGCGTCGGCTTCTGGAACACCATGCCGACGCGGGCGCGGATCAGCGAAACGTCTTCCTTGGTGGTCAGGATGTCCTGACCGTCGAGCAGGATCTGGCCTTCAGCGCGCTGTTCGGGATAGAGCTCGAACATGCGGTTGAAGGTCCGCAGCAGCGTCGACTTGCCGCAGCCCGAGGGGCCGATGAAGGCCGTCACCTTGTTCTCAGGCAGCTCCATGTTGATGTTCTTCAGGGCGTGGAACTTGCCGTAGAAGAAGTTGAGGTCGCGCACGGCCAGCTTGGCCTTCGCGCTGGTTTGAACCTTGGCATCCATGTGCAGGGTCTCCGGTATGCAGGGGCCGCGCCAATCAGCGCTGGCGGAACAGGGTACGGGCGATGATGTTGAGGGCCAACACACCGACGGTGATCAGGAACACGCCGGCCCAGGCCAGGTGCTGCCAGTTCTCGTAGGGGCTCATCGCGAACTTGAAGATCGTCACAGGCAGGCTGGCTATCGGCTGGCTCAGGTCGGATGACCAGAACTGGTTGGACAGCGCGGTGAACAGCAGCGGCGCGGTTTCGCCGGAGATGCGGGCCACGGCCAGCAGGATGCCGGTGACGACGCCGGCACGGGCCGACTTCAGCGTGATGGTGAGGATCAGGCGCCATTTGGGCGTGCCCAGGGCGTACGCGGCCTCGCGCAGGGCGTTGGGCACCAGCATCAGCATGTTCTCGGTGGTGCGGATCACCACCGGCACCACGATGAGTGCCAGGGCCAGCACACCGGCCCAGCCCGAGAAGGACTGATGCCGGGCCACGACGGCCGAGTAGATGAACAGGCCGATCACGATCGACGGCGCCGACAACAGGATGTCGTTGATGAATCGGGTGGCGCTGCCCAGCCAGCCGCGCTGGCCGTACTCCGCCAGGTAGATGCCGGCCAGAATGCCCACCGGCGTGCCGATCAGCGTGGCCAGGCCCACCATCATCAGCGAGCCCATGATCGCGTTCGCCAGACCGCCCGCCTCCTGCGGCGGCGGCGTCATCTCGGTGAAGGTGCTGATGGCCAGCCCTCCCACGCCCAGGCGCACGGTTTCGACCAGGATCCAGATCAGCCAGACCAGGCCGAAGGCCATGGCGGCCAGCGACAGGGTCAGGGCCAGCATGTTGACCAGCTTGCGGCTGGCGTAGCGGCTGGCACGCATGCGTTGCAGTTCGGCGGTCACGAACGGGCTCCTTCAGACTTCTTCAGACGGGCCAGCAGCACCTTCGAGAACGCAAGCACGACAAAGGTGATGAAGAACAGGATCAAGCCCAGGTAGATCAGGGAGGCCTGGTGCAGGCCTTCGCCGGCTTCAGCGAACTCGTTGGCCAGCGCCGAGGTGATGCTGTTGGCGGCCTCGAAAACCGACAGCGAATTGAGCTGGTTCATGTTGCCGATCACGAAGGTCACGGCCATGGTTTCACCCAGCGCACGACCGAGGCCCAGCATGATGCCGCCCACGACACCGGTCTTGGTGTAAGGCAGCACCACTTTCCAGACCACCTCCCAGGTGGTGGAGCCGAGGCCATAAGCCGACTCTTTCAGCAGCGCGGGCGTCACCTCGAACACATCCCGCATCACGGAAGCGATGAAGGGGATGATCATGATGGCGAGGATGATGCCGGCCGACAGGATGCCGATGCCCACCGGCGGGCCGGAGAAGAAGGCGCCCAGGTAGGGGATGCCTTCGGTGAGGGCCTGCAGCGGCTGCTGCACATAGGTCGACAGAATGGGGCCGAACACCAGCAGACCCCACATGCCGTACACGATCGACGGCACGGCCGCCAGCAATTCGACGGCAATGCCGAGCGGACGCTTCAACCACGAGGGCGAGAGCTCGGTCAGGAACATCGCGATGCCGAAACTCACCGGCACGGCAATCAGCAGCGCGATGGCCGAAGTCATCAGCGTGCCGTAGATCATCACCAGGCCACCATACTGGTTCTGGACGGGGTCCCATTCGGTGCGCCACAGGAAGCTGAGCCCGTACTCCTGGATGGCGGGCCAGGCTCCAACAATCAACGAGGCGATGATGCCCAGCAACAAGGCCAGGGTCAGCACGGCTGCGGCACGGGCCAGCAGCGCGAAAACGGTGTCGGCCCAGGGGGCGGACGGACGGCGGTCAGGAGGATTGGTCATCGGTCGGCGCTGGCTGCCTCGCCCAGGGGGAACCTTGGCGGCATCCAGTTCAGCAGGTAGGACGGCGGTCATCAAGGTCTTGGTGGCTACTCAACACCTCCACCGCCCGGAGCCTTGACCTGCCTCCGCCCCGCCGCCACCATGCCGGCACCCAGCCGGAGGAGCGCATGCAGCCGTTTGACAGCCCCGTCATCGTCGGTGACTACGAGATCCACGTGGTGGTCTCCGATCCGCCCTATTTCGAGAACTGCTACGTCGTGAAGCACGTCCCCTCCGGCGCCCAGGCGGTGGTTGATCCCGGGGATGCGGCGGGGCGGATC
>JAJUHM010000502.1 GCA_029279925.1 Aquabacterium olei | reverse complement strand
GACGGCCCTGGTGGGCGGCGACGCTGCACTGGCCGCGCAGTTCGAAGGCGGGCATTTCGCGACGCTGTACCTGAGCCCGCGCGACTACCATCGCATCCACATGCCGTGCGATGGCCGCCTGACCCGCATGATCTACGTGCCGGGCGAGCTGTTCTCGGTGAACCCTGCCACCGCGCGGGGTGTGCCAGGGCTGTTCGCGCGCAACGAGCGCGTGGTCTGCGTGTTCGAGGGCGAGCACGGGCCCTTCGTGCTGACGCTGGTGGGCGCCACGGTGGTGGGCAGCATGGCCACCGTGTGGCACGGGGTGGTGAACCCGCCGCGCCACGGCCAGGTGCGCGAGTGGCGATATGACGACCAGCCCGTCGTGCTCCGCAAGGGCGAAGAGATGGGGCGGTTCCTGCTGGGCTCCACCGTGGTGATGCTGTTCCCCAAGGGCGAACTGGCATTCAACCCGAGCTGGGTGCCGGGCCAGCCCATCCGCATGGGCGAATCCATGGTGGCCTGACCGGCCTGCCCGGCCTTGTCGCGATGCCTCGGACGCAGGGGCATCGCTGTCCTTCAAAGAGGTAAGTCAACGTGCGTCGTTCTTCTGGTTTGCTGATTCTGGTGTTTGCCGCCGGTCTGTCCGGCTCGCTCGTGATGGGCGCGTGGCAGGCCGCCCACCAACTGACACTGACCCGCACGGTCAACGAAGGCCGCACGGTGGCCGACATGGCCGAAAATGTGGGTCGCTGGGCTTCGCAGTACGGTGGCGTGCATGCCCGGACCCAGGGGGCGCAAGCCGCCTTGCCTGGCACGTTCCTGACCCGCTCGGTGTATGCCGTGTCGGAGGGCGATTCCGGCATCCTGCAGGGCAGCAAGACCGACGACCGCATGGGCGAACGGCAGGCCATGGACCGGATCGAGGCCTATCACTGGAAGAACCCCGCCCTGGTGCAGCGCGAACTGGCCGATGTCCTGGCCGCCAATGGCAGCCGGTCACAGTACCGGATGACGGCCGAGTCGGTGCTCAACCGCCACAACGCCCCCAACGGGTTCGAACTGGAGGCCATCCACGCCATTCAGAAGGCCTTTGCCCGACTGCCGGCCGCGCAGGCCGACGCCTTGCGGACGCCCTCGAGGCTGGCCGCCACCGATGCGACGCCCCTTGAGTACTGGCGTGTGGAGGCGGGGCGACTGCTGTACGCGCGTGCGGTGATGGCCCAGGCCAGCTGCCTGAAGTGCCACGACGCCCCCGACAAGGCCCCCGAGTTCATCCGCACCAACCAGCAGTTCAATGGCGGTGGGGGCTTTGGCTACAAGGCCGGCCAGCCGGTGGGCGTCATCAGCGTGACGGTGCCGCTGCCCAGCGTCCGCGCCATGGTCGCAGACAGTGTGTCGCCCCAGTCGATCGCGGCGCTGGCTGTCGCCGTGCTGTCCGCGCTGGGGCTGTTGGCCGTGGGCCTCGGCGCGCTGCTGCGCAGGCCGGGCGCCCAGGGCTGATACAGCATACGCCGGCGTCGGGGCAGGCACCGCGGCGCGGCGTCAGCGGCCTGACGTGGCCGCCGGCCAGTTCAGCCGCAGCGTGCTCTCAAACCGTCGGGCCTCGCCGGTGACAGGATCGACGAAGCTCAGTTCGCGAGCCAGCAGCTGCAGAGGGTCGCGGTAGTCCGGCGTTTCGCCCTCGCTCAGGTCCGGCTGCAGAACCGGGTAGATCCGGTCTCCCTCGATGGGCAGGCCCAGGGCGTTCATGTGCGCGCGCAGCTGGTGCTTCTGCCCGGTAACGGGATGCAGCCGGTACAGCGCCCGGGGGCCATGCACGGCCACGCGCTCGATCCGCGTCTCGGCATTGGGCTCGCCCTCGGTTTCCTGCATGGCCATGAAGCGCTCGCTTTCGATGAGCCGGCTGTGGCGAACCAGGGGGAACGTCAGGTCGGGGCGGTGTCCGGCCACCGCCTCATACACCTTGTGGATGCGGCGATCCCGAAACAGGGACTGGTAGGCGTGCCGGGTGGCAGGCTGCACGGTGAACATCACCAGCCCGGCGGTCTCCCGGTCCAGCCGGTGGGCCGGAACCAGGGTGTCGATGCCGAGTCGCCGCTTGAGACGCACCAGCAGGGTCTGCTGCACATAGCGGCCTTTGGGTGTGACGGGCAGGAAATGCGGCTTGTCGGCAATGACGAGGTGCGCGTCCTGGTGAACGATGCGCTCCTCGAACGGGATGAGGTGCTCGAACGCGAGCTTGCGCCAGTAGTAGAGCCGGCTCTGCGGTCTGTAGGGGGCGGCCACATCCAGCGGGTGTCCGGCCGCATCGACGACTTCACCGGCAGCCATGCGGCTGGCCCAGTCGTCGCGCTGAACGGCCGGAATGCGCTCGCACAGGAAGTCGAGGATGGTGGGCCAGGGGCCGGCGGGCAGGGCCACACAGCTGGCGCTGACACCGTCTCGTGTGGGCAGGGCGGGGCGCGTCGGCCGGCTCATCGGGCCTCCCGCGTGGAGGGCCTGTTCCGAACACAGCGGGTCTGTTCGATGCCAGGGAAGAGGGTGGACATCCGCATCCGGGCATTGTCG
>JAJUHM010000501.1 GCA_029279925.1 Aquabacterium olei | reverse complement strand
GTGAACGGCCCGCAAACCTTCCACATCGGCCTGAACGTCTACACCTTCACCGCGCTGATGTTCGTGCTGGGCATCGCCTGGGCCTTTGGCAAGGCCAGCGTCTTCAAGTACATCAGCAACGACTACCCGCAGAACATCGGTGCCATCAGCGGCATCGTGGGGCTGGCCGGCGGCATGGGCGGCTTCATCCTGCCCATCCTCTTCGGCTACCTGCTTGACCTCACGGGCGTCCGCTCCAGCGCCTTCATGCTGCTCTACGGGGTGGTGTGGGTCTCGCTGATCTGGATGTACCTGACCGAAGTGCGCACCCGCGACGTGCTGGGTGGCGAACCCCAAGGCGCCGTTGCCGGCCGCCGCTCCTGATTTCTCCTGAACAAGGACCTCACCATGGCCATTCAAGCAAGCACGGCGGGCGCCAAGCCCCGCCCGGGCTCGACGCTGACCGTCTGGACGCCCGAAGACAAGGCCTTCTGGGCCTCGCAAGGGCAGGCGATCGCCAAGCTCAACCTCTGGATCTCGGTGCCTGCACTGTTCCTGGCCTTCGCGGTCTGGCAGTTGTGGAGCGTCGTGGCAGTGAACCTGCCGCAGATGGGCTTCCAGTACTCGACCAACCAGCTGTTCTGGCTGGCCGCAGCACCGGCGCTGTCGGGCGCCACGCTGCGCATCTTCTATTCGTTCATGGTGCCGGTGTTCGGTGGCCGCCGCTGGACGGCCATCTCCACCGCGTCGCTGCTGATCCCCGCCATCGGCATCGGCGTGGCCGTGCAGGACCCGACCACGCCCTACCCGACCATGCTGATCCTCGCGCTGCTGTGCGGCCTGGGTGGCGGCAACTTCTCATCGTCGATGGCCAACATCAGCTTCTTCTTCCCGAAGGAGCGCAAGGGCTCGGCCCTGGGCGTCAACGCCGGCCTGGGCAACCTGGGGGTCTCGGTGGTGCAGTTCCTGAGCCCGATCATCATCTCGGTGGGCGTGTTCGGCTTCCTGGGCGGTGACTCGCAGCACATCGTCAACAAGGCCGGTCAGCAGGTCGAGGTGTGGGCGCAGAACGCCGCCTTCGTCTGGGTGCCGTGGATCGTCATCGCGGCGCTCGCATCGTGGTTCTTCATGAACGACATCGCCGATGCCAAGGCCTCGTTCGCCACGCAGGCAGCCATCTTCCGCAACAAGCACAACTGGCTGATGTGCGTGCTGTACCTCGGCACCTTCGGCTCCTTCATCGGCTACGCCGCGGGCTTTCCGCTGCTGATCAAGTCGCAGTTCAAGGACGTGAACCCGCTGGCCTACGCCTGGATCGGCCCGCTCGTCGGCGCGCTGATCCGCCCGGTGGGGGGCTGGCTGGCCGACAAGCTCGGCGGTGCCCGCGTGACCTTCTGGAACTTCATCGTGATGGCCGCAGCCGTGGTCGGCGTGCTGTGCTTCCTGCCCAAGACCACGGGCAGCGCCTGGGCCCTGCCCTTCGGCCCGCATGAAGGCAGCTTCACCGGCTTCTTCCTGATGTTCCTGGTGCTGTTCCTGACCACGGGCATCGGCAACGGTTCGACCTTCCGCATGATCCCCGTGATCTTCCTGAACCTGAAGACCCGTCGCGTGCCCCGCAACGACGAAGTGGCCCAGGCCGCGGCCCTGAAGGAAGCCAACACCGAAGCCGCGGCCGTGCTGGGCTTCACCGCAGCGTTTGCGGCCTACGGCGGCTTCTTCATCCCCAAGAGCTACGGCTCGGCCATCGCCGCCACCGGCGGCCCCGAACTGGCCCTGGTTGCCTTCATCGCCTTCTACCTGCTGTGCATCGGCCTGACCTGGTGGTACTACGCCCGCCGCGACGCCGAACTGCCCTGCTGATCCCCCTTCTTCTCCAAAAGAGCCAAGAACATGAGCCACTTTCTGGACCGACTGACCTTCTTCTCGCAAGCGAAGGAAGGCTTTGCCGACGGCCACGGCGTCACCACGGGCGAAGACCGCACCTGGGAAGACGCCTACCGTCACCGCTGGCAGCACGACAAGATCGTGCGCTCCACCCACGGCGTGAACTGCACGGGCTCCTGCTCGTGGAAGGTGTACGTCAAGGGCGGCATCGTCACCTGGGAAACCCAGCAGACGGACTACCCGCGCACCCGCCCGGACCTGCCCAACCACGAACCCCGTGGCTGCGCCCGCGGCGCCTCGTACAGCTGGTACCTCTACAGCGCCAACCGGGTCAAGCACCCGATGGTGCGCGGTGAGCTGCTCAAGCAGTGGCGTGCGGCCCGTACCGTGGCCAAGACCCCGGTCGACGCCTGGGCCACGCTGATGGCCAACGAAGAGACCCGCCGCAGCTGGCAGAAGCAGCGCGGCCTGGGCGGCTTCGTGCGCACCACCTGGGACGAGGTCAACGAAATCATCGCCTCGGCCAACGTTTACACCATCAAGCAACACGGCCCGGACCGCATCATCGGCTTCTCGCCGATTCCCGCGATGTCGATGGTGTCGTATGCCGCTGGCAGCCGGTATCTCAGTCTGATCGGTGGCGTGTGCATGTCGTTCTACGACTGGTACTGCGACCTGCCGCCGGCCAGCCCG
>JAJUHM010000500.1 GCA_029279925.1 Aquabacterium olei | reverse complement strand
ACGCTGAAGAACGCGGCGGTGCCGGTGCAGACCAACCTGGCGAAGTACGCGGGCCCCGAGCAGCGCTACTGCCCGGCGGGCGTGTACGAGTTCGTGAAGAACGACGACAACACCGACCGGCTGCAGATCAACGCGCAGAACTGCGTGCACTGCAAGACCTGCGACATCAAGGATCCGACGCAGAACATCGTGTGGATCACGCCGGAGGGTGGCGGCGGCCCGAACTACGCGGGGATGTGATCGGGCCGCGATCATGTGGCTTGAATGCAAATAGGAATGAGTCGCATTAAGTAATAAAATGACAGATTGTCGTCCGGCACACATTTCGCCGGTGTCCGTCTTTCATTGCCTTCTTTGCGTGATGCGATCCCCTTTCTTCGCGGCCCCCTGCCGCACCCCGCTTGCTGCCGCCGTCCTTCTGGCGTGTTCGTTTGCTGCGCATGCGCAGTTGCCCACTGAACTGCAGGAGATCTCGGTGCGCGAGAGCACCGGGGGCGCCAGTTACCAGGGGGCGAAGCGCAAGACGGCCGCCACCCGAACCGACACGCCCCTGGTCGAAACACCGCAGGCGGTGCGGGTGGTGCCCAGACAGTTGATGAACGACCTGGGCGCGAAGAAGTTGTCGGATGTGGTGGACTACGTCAGCGGGATCACGCGCCTGAATGACTTCGGCGGCAACTGGGACAACTACGCCATCCGGGGCTTCAGCAACACCGACGGGGGCTCGTTGCTCAATGGCTTTGCGTCCGGCCGCGGATACGGCCCTCAGCGCGACGTCGCAACCGTCGAGCGGGTGGAGTTCCTCAAGGGCCCCGCCGCGGCGCTGTATGGCAGCAGCGAGCCCGGTGGCACGCTGAACGTCGTGACCAAGAAGCCGCAGTTCACACCGTCGCACACGGTGGGGCTGCAAGCGGGCACCCGCGGCTTTCACCGCGCCACGCTGGATTCCACGGGACCACTGGCTCAGAACCTGGCCTACCGGCTGAACCTCGTGTCGGAAGACGGTGCGTCGCGCACGTCGGCCGTCGACAACAGCAAGTACGTCATCGCCCCCGCGCTCACCTGGTCCATCGACGCGAACACCGTGCTGCAGTACGAGGCCGAGTTCATTCGCATCCGTGCGCCGCTCGATCGGGGCATCGTGCAGGTCAACGGCAACCCGGGCGCCGTGTCGCGCGACACCTTCCTGGGCGACGCGTCTCGCGGCAACATGCACATCAACGGGGACACGCATCAGATCACGCTGGATCGCGACCTGGGTCAGGGCTGGCGTGCACGCCTGGGCGCCTCGTCGCGCGAAACCGAGTTCTACGGCGATGCCATCGACCTGCTCGGCACGCTGCGTTCCGACCTGCGCACCCTGACGCGCCGTGACAGCACGCGCAGCCTGCCGTCTCGTGACCATTCCATTCAGACCGAGGTGGAAGGCAAGCTGAAGCTGGGGGGCATGCAGCACACCGTGCTGGCCGGTCTGGAAGCGTGGCGCCTGTACATGCGGCAGGACATTCGCTATTCGAATCTGACGGCCGAGCCGTTTGCCATCGACATCTACAGCCCGGTCTACGACCAACCGAGGGGCACGCTCCTTCCCGGCTTCGATACCGAGGACCGTCAGCGCGCGACGGGGGTGTTCGTGCAGGACCAGGTGGACCTGAGCGAGAAGTGGAAGCTGCTGGCGGGCGTGCGCTTCGACCGTTTCAAGCAGGACTACGTCGACAGGTTGGCCAATGTGCACCGTGTGCAGGAACACACGGTCGCGTCGCCCCGCGTGGGCATCACCTACATGATCGACGCGAACCGGTCGGTGTATGCCTCGGCAGGGCGGTCGTTCCGGCCCAATGCCGGCGCCGACCGCAATGGGGATGCTTTCGATCCGACGTCGGGCAAGGCGCTGGAAGCCGGCGCCAAGTGGCAATCGGCCGACCAGCAGCTGAGTGGTTCGGTCGGGTTGTTCCACATCGTCAAGCGCAATGTGCTGACCCGTGACCCTGCCAACGCCAGCTTCAACGTGGCCGCCGGCGAGGTGCGCAGCCAGGGCCTGGAGGCCGACTTCGCGGGCAAGCTGGACGCACACTGGCGCATGACCGCGAACTTCGCTTACACCGACACCGAGGTGACGCAGGACAACAATGCGGCGCTGGTGGGTAAACGCCTGCTCAACATCCCGCGCGTCAGCGGCGGGCTGTTCGCGATCCGTGAGGATGCTCTGCCCGGCTCGTGGGGCCGATACGGCCTGGGGGGCGGGCTGGTCCATGTCGGCGAGCGGACGGGCACGGCGCTCGACACCTACCGGCTGCCTTCGTACACCACGGCCCGCGTCACAGGCTACTGGCAGCTGGACCCGCGTACCCGGATCACGCTGGACGTGCACAACCTGTTCGACAAGACGTACTACCGCGCGTCGTGGGGCAACCTGACGGTGTTGCCGGGCCTGGGCCGCCAGATCGTGGCGGGCGTGCAGACGACGTTCTGAGTGGCGCCTGACGCCGCAGCCGGATCAGGCCCGCGGGTAGGAGGCGAACACCGTGGCCTGCCCCGCGCGGTCGACCAGCAGCACCTT
>JAJUHM010000499.1 GCA_029279925.1 Aquabacterium olei | reverse complement strand
CAGCAGGTACTGCTTGGCCAGCAGGCGCGTTTCGCTTGCGATGGCGTTGCGCGTCAGGGCGACGGCGTGGCCGGCCCCCCGTGCATAAGCTTCGGCCGCGTCAATGCGGGCGCTGCGGGCCGCGGGGTTTTCGATCAGCTGCGAAATGCCCCATCCGTGCACATTGCCGGCGGGGGTCCCGGGCATGCGTGCCTGGTTGCGGCCTGTCTGCCATTCGACGCGCGGGTTGGCGTAGGCGCTGGCGGACTGGACGCCGGCCAGGGCGCCGATGCGGCCCTGCTGGGCGGCCTGCAGGTCGGCGTTGTGGGTCAGCACGATGTCGAGCAGCGCATCGACAGACAGCGACGGCGGCTTGTCGGCAGGCGGGCGCTGGGGCGAGACTTGCGCGGGCGTCGGCGGGGTGACGGCGGCCGGCGGTGTCTGACCAGCGGACTGAGCGTGCACGGCTGTGGCAGACAGCGCGAGGCACAGCCCCGTGGTGGCAACGGCCAGGGAAGACAGGGAGAAACAGGGCATGAACAAGGCGCCACCGGGTCTGGCCGGGGCGTAGCAGTGAGCTTGTCAGGCAAGCGAAGCACGCACACGGGGCCGTGCTCGGCATCGGCCCGGTTGCGCAACCAATCCCGCGCGAGTCAGTCGCGGGCGGTCAGTGCTGTCGTGCCTGTGGCGGGCGCAACAGCACCGTCAGCCAGGGGCTGGCTGCCTCACAGCGGGCGCCGCAGGGCAGGGTGGAGCGCGGCGCGGTCGGCCGGCTTCCGGACGGCGGCAGGGGATGCTGCTCGTCCCATTGGTCTTCCCACGTCGGCGCGGTGGCCCGCGGCGCGAGGACATCCAGATCCGGGTCTTCGGTGACCGCATCGCCTTCGACGATGTCGGAGATCACCTCTTCGACCAGCGCTTCCTCGACCACCGCTTCCACCTCGCTCGTGTCCATCACGGCGTGGGCCTGGGCGTGCATCAGCACCGCGCAGACCGCGAGGCCTGCGAGCAGCAGAAGTTTCAGCCAGGAGAGTGCTGGATGCATCGAGGGGAGGGTGGATGGCTAGGGAAAACGCCCTTGCACTTTCTCCACGGAAGCGTGGATGCGATGTTGTAGCCGATTTTGGATATCCCTGCAGGGTCTTGGTGCGCCGCCGCCCCTCAGCTTTACGTTGAGCAAACAAACAACGGGGCTGGCTGCCCTGCGCAAAATGAAAAAAGCCACCCGAAGGTGGCTGGATTTCGCAGGCCGCAACGAGGTCCCGCTGTGTGCGTCGACCTCGTCCGACCGGTCAGGCTGCCGCGGGCGGCTGGCCGGCCTGCGGGTTGCGCAGGCGGATGTGCAGTTCGCGCAGCTGCTTCTCGTCGACCAGCGACGGGGCGCCGGTCAGCAGACACTGCGCGCGTTGCGTCTTGGGGAAGGCGATCACGTCGCGGATGGAGTCGGCCTTGGTCATCAGCGTGACCAGGCGATCCAGACCGAAGGCCAGGCCGCCATGGGGCGGTGCGCCGTACTGCAGGGCATCCAGCAGGAAGCCGAACTTCACCTGGGCGTCTTCCGGCGTGATCTTCAAGGCGCTGAAGACCTTGGACTGCACCTCGGCGCGGTGGATACGGATCGAGCCGCCGCCCAGTTCCCAGCCATTGAGCACCATGTCGTAGGCCTTGGCCACGCAGGCGCCCGGATCGGTGTCCATGAGGTCTTCGTGACCGTCCTTCGGGGCCGTGAACGGGTGGTGCACGGCGTTCCAGCGGTCCTCGTCCTCGTCGTACTCGAACATCGGGAAGTCGACCACCCACAGCGGGGCCCAGCGGTCCTCGAACAGGCCGGCCTTCTTGCCGAACTCCGAATGGCCCACCTTGAGGCGCAGTGCGCCGATGGCGTCGTTGACGATCTTGGCCTTGTCTGCGCCGAAGAAGATCAGGTCGCCGTTCTGGGCTTCCGTGCGCTTCAGGATCTCGGTCAGCGCCGCGTCGTGCAGGTTCTTGACGATGGGCGACTGCAGGCCGTCACGGCCGGCGGCCACGTCGTTGACCTTGATCCAGGCGAGGCCCTTGGCCCCGTAGATCTTCACGAACTCGGTGTAAGCGTCGATTTCACCGCGCGACATGGCGCCGCCGCCCGGCACGCGCAGGGCCACCACGCGGCCACCCTTGGTGGTGGCCGGCGTCGAGAACACCTTGAAGTCCACGTCCTTCATCACGTCGGTCAGCTCGGTGAACTGCAGCTTGACGCGCAGGTCAGGCTTGTCCGAGCCATACAGGTGCATGGCGTCGGCGTATTTCATGACCGGGTAGGCGCCCAGGTCCACGTTCAGCGCCTTCATGAAGACGTGGCGGATCATGCCTTCGAACATGTCACGGATTTCCTGCTCGGTCAGGAAGCTCGTTTCAATGTCGATCTGGGTGAACTCGGGCTGGCGATCGGCGCGCAGGTCTTCGTCGCGGAAGCACTTGGTGATCTGGTAGTAGCGGTCGAAGCCGGCCACCATCAGCAGCTGCTTGAACAGTTGGGGCGACTGGGGCAGCGCGAAGAACTGGCCGTCGTGCACGCGCGAGGGCACCAGGTAGTCCCGGGCGCCTTCCGGTGT
>JAJUHM010000498.1 GCA_029279925.1 Aquabacterium olei | reverse complement strand
CACGCTGTTGTTCGATCCGCCCAACAACCGCGCCGCTGCGCCGATGACGCCCCCGGTGATGCAGACGCCGTCGCCTGTGACGCCGCCGCCCACCACCGAGGCCGCTGCGCCGCGTGACCGGGCGCCGTCGCGCCCCCAGGCCGCCGCGCCCGCTCCGTCCGAGCCCGCGTCCCGACCGACGCCCGCACGCAAGCCCGTCAGAGAGGCTCGCCCTGTCGCCCCGCCCCCGGAGGTCGCTGCGGCGCCCGCTCCGGCACCCGAAGCTGCCCCCGTCGACACCGTCCGTGTACGCAGTGGCGACTCGCTGTCGGCGATCGCTTCGCGCTTGCAGCAGCCGGGTGTGTCGCTGGACCAGATGCTCGTCGGCCTGTATCGCGCCAATCCCAAGGCCTTCATGGGCAACATGAACCGCCTCAAGGCGGGGGTGGTGCTCGACGTGCCGTCGGCCGAGAAGGCACGTGAACTCAGCCCGCAGGAAGCGCGCAAGATCGTCATTGCCGAAAGCGCCGACTTCGCTGCCTACCGTCAGCGCCTGGCTGGCATGGCCACCGATGCCGCGCCCGAGCAGGCCCAGCGTCAAGCCCAAGGCAAGGTCGAAGCCGAGGTCAAGGATCAGAAGCAGGCAGCGGCACCCAGCCCAGACAAGCTCACCTTGAGCAAGGGTGGGGTCGCGCCAGGCAGCGCCGCAGTGGAAGACCGCCTGGCCAAGTCCCGCGCCAAGGAGGAAAGCACGGCACGCGTGGCCGAGCTGTCCAAGAACCTGGACGAGTTGCGCAAGCTGAAGGACAAGACGGCCTCTGCGCCGGCACCGGTGCCCGCACCGGCCCCTGCACCGGTCCCGCCTGCCCCGTCCAAGCCGCTGGAAGACACGCCGCCCGCACCGGCTGAGGCGCCTGCCTCCGCGCCCGTGGCGGACGCCCCGGGTCTGGCAGCTTCCGAGGCCGCTTCGGCCACGGCGGTCGCCGATGCCGCCTCCGATGCCGCTTCGCTGGCGTCGGTGCCCGCGCCCTCGCTGCCGGCGTCTCTGCCCGTCGTGCCTCCGCAGCCCGAGCCGGAAGAGACCGGCCTGCTGGCCAGCCTCAATCCGATGCTGCTGGCAGCGGGTGGTGCGGCCATCGCCTTGCTGGCTGGTGGCCTGATGTTCGTGCGCTCGCGTCGTCGCTCGGATTCCGGAGAGACTTCCTTCCTGGAGAGCCGACTGCAGCCTGATTCCTTCTTCGGTGCCAGCGGTGGGCAGCGTGTGGACACCCGTGACGCCACGGGTGGCCCGTCCTCCATGAGCTACTCGCTCAGCCAGCTGGATGCCATCGGCGACGTGGACCCTGTGGCCGAGGCCGATGTCTATCTGGCCTACGGCCGCGACCTGCAGGCCGAGGAAATCCTCAAGGAAGCCCTGCGCAGCACACCGGATCGCCTGGCCATCCGCACCAAGCTGCTGGAGGTCTATGCCAAGCGCCGTGACACCAAGGGCTTCGAGCAACTGGCCGTGCAGCTGTTCGGCCTGACGAACGGCCAGGGTGAAGACTGGGCCAAGGCCCAGGAAATGGGGTTGGGCATCGACCCCGAGAATCCGCTGTACCAGCCCGGTGGCGCGCCTTCTGCTGCGCTCGCGGCAGGGGAGCCGGCCGACATGCTGGGCGCCAGCACCGTCCCGCACTCCGTGATGCCGGCCCCGAGCCAGCTTGACACGGTGGCACCTGCCGGTGCGCCGACCGAGCCGGGCGATGTGGACATGGTCAACCTCGACCTCGACATCTCGACGCCGGCCCCGCTGGATGAGGTGACCGACTCGGTCTCGCCGATGGCGGCCGAGCCGGCTGACCTGCCGCCGCTGGATCTCAACGATGACCTGCCTTCGGCTGCCGCGGCACCCGCCGTCTCGCCGTTGGACGATCTGCCGTTGCCCGAGGTGCCTGCGACACCGGCAAATGAAGCCGATGCCGGGCTCGACTTCGACCTTTCTGCCGACGAGTTCCCGCCGCCTGCCGCCGCACCGGCCCCGTCGCCGGCGTTCGACATGGAGTCGATCAGCCTCGATCTCGACGTGCCCGCGCCGGTGAGCAACCCGGCGGACGTGCTGCCCGATGCCCCTGCCGAGGCGGAGGAGGACTGGCTGGATCAGCCGGCAGCCGACTCGTCGCTGACCGATCCGATGGCCCGCAAGCTGGAGCTCGCCGACGAGTTCCGCCAGATCGGTGACATCGACGGCGCTCGCGAGCTGCTGCAGGAGGTGCTGGACAACACCCAGGACCCGGCCTTGCGGACCAAGGCCCAGGGCATGCTTGATACGCTGGGGTGACGACACACCATGCAGCATGAGGATCCGGCGCGGGCGCCGGGTCGGTCCACCCTGGCGGCCGACCCCGACGCCCCGAACGCCTCCCGGCCCGAGACAAGGGCGACCCGGCGGGTCGCCCTTGGTGTTTCTTACCGTGGTGGCGCTTACAGCGGCTGGCAGAGCCAGCCCTACGGCGGCACGGTGCAGGACGCGCTCGAGCACGCGCTGCGCGAGTTCGCCGTGCATCCTGTGAAGACCGTGTGTGCCGGGCGTACCGACACCGGGGTGCACGGCATCAACCAGGTG
>JAJUHM010000497.1 GCA_029279925.1 Aquabacterium olei | reverse complement strand
CCGTCCACATCGAAGATGGCCGCGCGGATGCCCCGGGCCCGCTCGCGCAGCGGCTCGGGGAAGGACAGGGTGGCGTGCAGCGATCGCAGCGTCATGTCAGATCACCTTCGCGCGCATCAGGTCGTTCGTGTTCACGGCGCCGACCAGCACCCCGGCCGCATCGACGACCAGCAGGGTGTTGATGCGGTGGGCTTCCATCAGCGCCACGGCTTCGGCCGCGAGCACGTCGTCGCGGATGGTGCGGGGCGCCGGCGTCATCAGCTCTGCGGCAGTCAGGCCACGCAGGTCGACGCCGGCTTCGATCTTGCGCCGCAGGTCGCCGTCGGTGAACACGCCCAGCAGCCGGCTGCCGTCGTCGACGATGGCCGCCGCGCCGAGGCCCTTGGCGCTCATTTCGCGCATCAGTTCACCGAACGGTGCCTCCGGGGCGACGCGGGGCACGGCCTCGCCCGAGCGCATCACATCACGCAGGTGGGTCAGCAGGCGGCGGCCCAGCGCACCGCCGGGGTGCGAGCGGGCGAAGTCCTCGGCCTTGAAGCCGCGCGCTTCGAGCAGCACGACGGCGAGGGCATCGCCCAGCGCCATCTGCGCGGTGGTGCTGGCGGTGGGCGCCAGGTTCAGCGGGCAGGCCTCGACCGACACGGCGCTGTCGAGCACGATGTCGGCATGGCGCGCGAGCGAGGAGGTGGGCTTGCCCGTCATCGCCAGCAGCGGCACGCCGATGCGCTTGATGACCGGCAGCAGCGCGGTGAGCTCCTCGCTTTCACCGGAATTGGAGATGGCGATCACGACATCGCCGGGCTGCACCATGCCGAGGTCACCGTGGTGGGCCTCGGCCGGGTGCACGAACATGGCCGGCGTGCCGGTGGAGGCCAGCGTGGCCGTGATCTTGCGACCGACGTGCCCGCTCTTGCCCATGCCCATCACCACCACGCGGCCGCGGCACGCGAGGAGGGTGTGGACCGCCCGCGTGAAGGCGGCACCCGGCTCGCCCTGCAGGCGGCCTTTCATGTCGAGCAGCGCGCGGGCTTCGATGTCGAGCGCCTGGCTGGCCAGCGCCACCACGGCATCTTGGGAGGGAAGTACGGACATGGAGAGAGAAAGCGTCGGAAGTCGGGCCCGGGGTGACGCGGCCGCGCCCCCGCCCGGGTAGGATCGGGAGATTCTAGGGACAACATGGCCAGCACGCTCGACCTCACGCTCCTCTATCTGTTTGCCGCCGTGATCGGCGTGGTGTTGTGCCGGCTCATCAAGCTGCCCCCGATGCTGGGCTATCTGATCGTCGGGGTGGTGATCGGGCCCAATGCGCTGGCCCTGGCCGGGGACTCCAGCAACGTCGAGTACCTGGCCGAGTTCGGCGTGGTCTTCCTGATGTTCGTGATCGGGCTGGAGTTCAACCTGCCCAAGCTCCGGAGCATGCAGTCGCTGGTGTTCGGCCTCGGGCTGAGCCAGGTGGGGCTGACCATGCTGGCCACGCTGCTGGGCCATGTGGCGCTGGGCGTGGGCCTGGCCTCTCTGGGGGTCGAGGGCGGCCTGCTGGGATGGGGGTTGAGCTGGCAGAGCGCCCTGGCACTGGGTGGCGCGCTGGCCATGAGCTCCACCGCCATTGTCGTCAAGCTGATGGCCGAGCGGCTGGAGCTGGAGACAGAGCACGGGCGCCGCGTGATGGGCATCCTGCTGTTCCAGGATCTGGCCGTGGTGCCGCTGCTGGTGCTCATTCCGTCGCTGGGCGACAGCGCCAGCGAACTGACCCTGACGCTGGGCCTGGCCGCCCTGAAGGCCGCGGGCCTGCTGGCCGTGCTGCTGGCCGGCGGCCAGAAGGTGATGCACTGGTGGCTGGACATGGTGGCGCGCCGCAAGAGCGAAGAGCTCTTCATGCTCAACCTGCTGCTCGTCACCCTCGGGCTGGCCTGGCTCACCGAGCACTTCGGGCTGTCGCTGGCGCTGGGCGCCTTCGTGGCCGGCATGCTGATCGCCGAAACCGAATACAAACACCAGGTGGAGACCGACATCCGGCCCTTCCACGACGTGCTGCTGGGCCTGTTCTTCATCACCATCGGCATGAAGCTGGACTGGCACAGCCTGGTGGACCAGTGGGGGCTGGTGCTGTTGCTGACCACGGCCCCGGTGCTGTTCAAGCTCGGCCTCGTCACGGGCCTGGCCCGGCTGTTCGGGGCGCCCACCGGCGTGGCCCTGCGCACGGGCCTGTACCTGGCGCAGGCCGGCGAGTTCGGCTTCGTGCTGCTCAACCTGGCGGCCGAGCAGAAGCTGATCCCGCTTCACGTGCAAAGCCCGCTGCTGGCGTCGATGGTGCTGTCGATGCTGGCCACGCCTTTCATCATCCAGTACAGCAACTGGATCGTGATGAAGGTCTCGTCGACCGACTGGCTGATGCAGTCGCTGGCGATGACGAAGATCGCCTCCAAGGCCATCAACACCGAGAAGCACGTGCTGATCTGCGGGTACGGGCGCAGCGGGCAGAACCTGGCCCGGCTGCTCGAGCAGGAACACATCCCCTACATGGCGCTCGACCTCGACCCCGACCGCGTGCGCCAGGCCGCCGCCGCGGGACAGAGCGTGGTCTTCGGTGACGCGACCCGG
>JAJUHM010000496.1 GCA_029279925.1 Aquabacterium olei | reverse complement strand
GCTCCTGCATCGTCACGCCCACCAGTTGCTCGGCCATCTCCATCGCGATCTTGTTGTGGGAGATGAACAGGAACTGCGTGCCGCTGGACATGCTCTTGACCAGGCGGGCGTAACGTTCGGTGTTGGCGTCGTCCAGCGGCGCGTCGACCTCGTCCAGCAGACAGAACGGGGCGGGGTTGAGCTGGAAGATGGCGAACACGAGGGCGATGGCGGTCAGCGCCTTTTCACCACCGGACAGCAGGTGGATGGTGCTGTTCTTCTTGCCCGGTGGGTGGGCCATGACCTGCACGCCGGCATCGAGGATCTCGTCGCCGGTCATGACCAGTTTGGCACTGCCTCCACCGAACAGGCTGGGGAACATGCGCCCGAAGTGTTCGTTGACGGTGTTGAAGGTGGAGCCCAGCAGGTCGCGGGTCTCCAGGTCGATCTTGTGGATGGCGTCCTCGAGCGTCTGGATGGCATCCATCAGGTCGGCCATCTGCGAATCGAGGAAGCCCTTGCGCTCGCGGGCTGCAGTCAGTTCTTCGAGCGCGGCCAGGTTGACCGCGCCCAAGGCATTGATCTCGCGCTGGATGCGGTCGATCTCGGACTGCAGGCCGTAGAGCTTGACGCCGTCACGCTCGATGCCTTCGGCCAGCGCGGCCAGATCGACGTTGGCGGCAGTGAGCTGTTCCATGAACTGCGCGCCACCCAAGGAAGCGGCCTGCAGTTCGAGCTGCAGCTTGGTGATCTCGTCGCGCAGCGGTTGCAGGCTGCGCTCGAAGCCCATGCGTTGCTCGTCGGCCCGACGCAGCTGCGCCGACAGGTCTTCGTAGTGCTGGCGAGCGGCCGCCAGCGCCTTTTCCTTCTCGACCCGCACGGCCAGCGCTTCGTCCAGCCCGGTGTTGGCGGTCGATTCGCTCAGCCGGGCCAGCTCTTCATGCAGCTGCGCCGCCGAGGCGTCGTTGGCCACGACCTGCTGACGGGCGGTTTCGATGCCGCGTTGCAGTTCACCGCGGCGCGCCACCATCGAACGGGCGCTGAATTGCGCCTCCTGAGCCTGGCGCTCGAGCGTACGGGCCTGCTCGCGGGCCTGGGCCAGCTTGCGCTCGGCCTCGATCACGCCTTCTTCCAGCTGCGCGTGCTTTTCCTGGGCCTCGCCCAGGCTGATGTCGAGCTCCTCGAAGCGGGCCTCGCCAGTGGCGCGGCGCTCCTGCAACTCGTCGAGCTGGGCATCGATCTCGGCCAGCTCTTCAGTGATCTGTGTGCGGCGACTCGAGGTCTGCTCGGCCTGCTGCGTCAGGCGCAGCACCTCGACCTGCAGCGTGTGGGTGCGCTGCTGGGCCTCGCTCGTTTCGCGCCGGGACACGGCCAGGCGCTGCGAGGCATCGGTGTAGGCGGCTTCGGCGCGAATGAGGGCCGCGCGGGCATCGTCGGCCATCAGCGCCTGGGCCTTGAGCTGCTTGTCCAGGTTCTCGATTTCCTGGGCACGAGCCAGCATGCCGGCCTGTTCGGAGTCGGGCGCGTAGAACGTCACCGCGAACTGGCTCACGGCGTGGCCCGCCCGCGTCAGGATCAGCTCGCCATGCGTGAGCTGGCTGCGGCTGGCCAGCGCCTCTTCCAGACTGGCTGCGGTGTAGACACCCTCCAGCCAGTCGTTCATCAAGGCCTTCAGACCCGGCTCGGTCAGGCGCAGCAGGTCGCTCAGGCGTGGCAGCGTGGCGTGCGTGTTGGCAATGTCACCCGAGGGCAGACTGTAGAAGGCCAGGCGGGCAGGCGGTGCGTCCTGCTCGAACGCGCGCACCGTGTCGACACGCCCCACTTCGAGCGCAGACAGGCGCTCGCGCAGCGCGGCTTCCAGAGCGTTTTCCCAACCCGACTCGATGTGCACGCGGGTCCACAGGCCGGGCAGGCCGTCCAGCCCATGCTTGGCCAGCCAGGGTTTGAGTTTGCCTTCCGTCTGGACCTTCTCCTGCAGGGCCCTCAGGGCCTCCAGGCGCGCGGCGAGTTCGGCCTGACGGGCGGCCTGGGCATTGGCATCGTCCTGACGCGCCTTGCGCTGCTCGTCGAGCGTGGGCACGGTCTCGGTCAGCTCGCCCAGACGGGCCTCCAGCACGGCCAGTTCTTCCTGTCCGACTTCCCACTGGGCGCGCAGGTCCGTCAGGCGGGCATCGTCGGTGGCCGCCAGGCCCTGCCGCTCGGCCACCAGCCGCTCGCGGCGCATGGTGAACTGGCGTGACTGCTCGTCGATGCTGCGCGATTCGGCCGCCAGCAGCTGAATCTGCTGCTGAACCTGCTGCGCGGCGCCCCGCTGGTTGTTGGCCCGCTGCGTGGCCGCACGCACGGCATCTTCAAGGGCCGGGATGTTGCCGGCCAGCTCTTCAGCCTGGGCGGCCAGGATCTCGGCCTGTTCTTCGGCCGCCATCATCTTCTCGGCCAGCTCTTCCAGCTCGACCTCGGCGGCGGCAGCGCGTTCGGCCCACTGGTCGTTGTGGGCCTTCAACTCGGCCAGGCGCTGTTCGGTACGCTGGCGGCCCTCCACGACGTAGCGGATGCGTTCTTCCAGCCGGCTGACTTCGAGGTTGGCATCGGCCAGCGCCCCCTGCGCCACGTGCAGAGCGTCGCTGGCGG
>JAJUHM010000495.1 GCA_029279925.1 Aquabacterium olei | reverse complement strand
GCCTGAACGAGGGCGTCGTGCGGGTCTTCGGCAAGGGCTCAAAGGAACGGCTTGTGCCGCTCGGGCAGGTAGCGCTGGAATGGCTGGGGCGCTACCTCGAGGAGGCGCGGCCGCAATTGCTCGCCGGGGGCAGCTGCGACGCGGTGTTCGTCACACGGCGCGCGGCAGGCCTGTCGCGCCAGATGTTCTGGCACCTGGTCAAGCGCTACGCGGTGCGCGCGGACATCGATCCGGCGCGCATCTCGCCGCACACGCTGCGCCACGCCTTCGCCACCCATCTCATCAACCACGGCGCCGACCTGCGCGTGGTGCAGCTGCTGCTGGGACATGCCGACATCTCGACCACACAGGTCTACACGCACGTCGCCCGCGAGCGGCTCAGGCAGCTGCACGCCCGCCATCACCCGCGCGGATGAAAAAAGCCCCGCAAAGCGGGGCTTTTCTGCGCCGGCTGCGGCGCGGCGCCTTCGATGAGGCGCAACCTCGGGATCCACGATCCCGCCAGGACACTCCGGCGAAACAAAGACTGCCTGCTTCTTCCGGTTCGTTCTCCATGTGATGGGAACGATTTCTTTATAGCCCTCGGGCTGGTCGATTTCAAGTTTTCCTGCTTGTGTCTCGACCCGCCCGGCTCACTCCTTCACGCAAAGGCAGCGCCGACCGACCACCTTCCAGCTGCACTGTAGCCGCGCCTCGATGCCGGGCAGCGCCTCGGCAACGTCCTTGAAGTCCTTCCTGCCGCAGTAGAGGCGACCGCAGGCATCCTGCTTGACCACGCCCGCCACGCGATCGGTACGGCGCTGGCAGTCCTCACCCGGTTGCGGTCGCACAGCCGGCACCGCCGTCTCCTGCGCCACCAGGGCGGTCGGAACAACAAGCGTCAGGCAAAAAAGCATGCCGAGAAATGCAGACTTGAAATGATGCTTCATGCTCATGGTGCAGTCCTGTTCAGGGTTTGCCTCCCGGCGCCGTCACCGGCAGCGGGACGGTACGCGGGCTGTCACCACCGCCACTGCCGCGCGGCGGCTGACCGGGAGCGGGTGCGCTGCCGCGCCCCGGCGGCTCCACCGTCTTCAGTCCCGGCACGCACTTGCCCCGGACGGCGGAATAGCTCCAGCCCATCGGGCAGGGCTGGGGCTGTTCCTGGACTGCCTTGAGGTTCGGCTCCGGAAGTGCCGCCGGCGGCTTCTGTTTTCCCGCCTCTGCGGGCAGGCAGCTGTCGCCATAGCGCTGCATCCCCTCCGGACAGCCGCACATGCCCGCACCCTGGGCGTCCTTGCCCCAGATCATGCCTTTCGGGCAGGCGGCACAGCTGTTGTCGGCGAAGCGGTACTCCTGGCCTTCCGGGCAGTCCTGGCAGAACAGCATGCCCTTGCTCTTCGGTTTCTGCCACAACTTGCCCGGCGGACAGAACGGCTTGCAGGCCTTGGCCTGGTAATCCCAGTAGCCCCACTCGGGACATTTCGAAACGCACTGGTTCGCTCCGGCCGCGGAGGTCGTGCCTTCGGGACAGGGCTTGCATTCGCCCAGGCTGGTGTTGGGCAGGGTGAACGAATAGCTGCCGGCCGGACAGGGGACGCACTGGCCGCTTTTCAGAAGATAGCCGGGCTGGCAGGCCGGCACGCAACCCGGCTTGCTCGCCAGATGGGGCGTGCCGACCTTCTGGCCGGAACCGCAAGTGGCACACTGGCCGTCCTGCTCCACATAGGCGTTGCTGCCCTGGCAGGGCTCGCACACCGCGGTCGCCGAAGCGCCGCCGCCCTTGGCACCTTTGTAGGCGTTCTGTCCCGGACAGACGCAGGCAAAGAGGTCGGTCGCCGCATGCTTGACCTGTTTGCTCGGCGGCGGACAGGCACAGGAGGGTTTGTTCGTCGGCACCCACGCCTTGGTCTGCCCGCTGTAGGCGGACCACCCCTTCTGCCAGCCCGGGGCGCAGAACGGGGTTTGCCCCTCCACATTCATGGCGCCCGTCTTCTCTCTCCCGAAGAGATCGTCGTAGAACTCGCCGACCGCATCCAGTCCGCTCTCCAGCACCCCGCCGGTGCAGCCGAGCACGGCCTCGATGATCTCCTTGATCTTCTCGGCGATGCCGCTGTAGCGCACGCCGCAGGCGCAGGACCAGTTGTTGGCGATGATGTCTAGTCCCGGGGTGGACTTCATGAAAGCCACGAAATTCTGTGCCCCCTCGTCGCTGGCAAAGGCGATGAGCTCGTCCCTGACGCCGTCTGGCAGGCCGAGGACCGCAGCGAGTTCGGCCAGAGCCAGGGCAATCGGTTTGGCGGCCACGTCGCCCAGCGCCTTCTGGCAACCCGCATCGTCCTGGAAGCCCTTGGCGAGTTGCTCGATCAACACCACCCCGGCAAGCACGGCGAGGAAATCCGGGCGCTGCAGATCGGCCAGGCAATGGCCATAGTCACGCATGAACTCGTAAGCATTCTCCAGATCCTTCGGCTCGACCAGGGTGACGAGCTTGGCGCAGTCGTCGAGGCCGGCCCGGGCAGGCCGCGGCGCCAGCATGGCGGATGCCATGCCTATGACGATCAGCAAGATGAGCAACAGGCGCCGCATCATTCACCTGCGCGGCAGCCGGGTGTGATAGGGGGCGGAGAATTGCTGCGCCTCGAAACCCGGCCTC